>JBAYYO010000127.1:0-6119 GCA_041672985.1 Syntrophomonas sp.
CATACTTGCCTTCGCAGGCAAGCATGAGCCTCCATGGATGTGGGGTCATGCCCGCATGCCATTGCGGATTGCCCCAGCACCCTTAACTCCCAGCAAAGACCCCCGACTGGGCGTCGAAAGCCACTACCAGAAGCTTCATCGATGTGCCCTTGATGGATTTTTAGGCCCGTCCTCAAAATTAATAGGGTTGACTAGAATACTGCAACCTTTTGCAAGTAAGTTTCTAGGCAAATATTATAACATGTTTGCCTGTAATGTACCAAATTCCCGAATAGACCGATTAATATTACCATTAGTCGCCTGGATTCTATTAGTTAACTTGATGCTTAATTATCACATACTATCATTACTTTAGTCTTGTTTTTAATTCCTTATAACTATTTTTATTTAAGCGGGTATATGCAATCAGCAAAAAAAAGCCCCCGGCTAATAACTAACCGGGGAATAACAACGGTACATATTATAGGTAGGGATTACACGTAAATATTGGGACCAATGAACTTAGGCTGCTGCCCCTGATTTCCTGAAGTAAATCAGGATGCATTCTTGAGTGATTTTCGGGCGCCTGGTGTCGAATCTATCTCAGTTAGTGATATACCATCAGACATGAAACACCTTTGCCATTCTTCACATAATTCTTGAATCGTTAAGTCAGGATGCAGGTTGAACGCCCCATACAGGGTTTCCATTATATCCAAATAGGAGTCGCTCCATTCCAGGCTATTCTGCATTTCAACCGCTTCTGCCGCTATTTTGCCATCTGCTCTGAAACACTCTTTCCATTCTTCACATAACTCTTCCGTAGTCAAATCAGGGTGAAGGTTAAATTCCCCATGCAATAATTCCATGTCATCCAGATATGAATCGATCCAATCGGAAACTTCATTCCATTCATTATTCATCTCTTCTTCACCTCCAATGTGTACAAATTTCACTTTTATGGCCCACCTGGTAATGATTGTGAGTACATTCACATAGTCAAACTAAAAAAACCGCTCTCGCAATATTTGTGTAACCCGGAAAAAGCCTGCAAGTGAATTCATACACAATCTCTATGTTCTCCTCAAGTATAGTACTTCCATCAGCAAATGTTAAACCTTCCTTTTCCGGTTTCCGTACTAGATGAGAGCCATACTGGTGATTAGCCTTATTTTTATAATAAATTCATTGATTTACCCTAACATCCTTCATTTAACTTCACTTCGTGGATGGAGTCAGGCTTGACCCCACTATTCACAAAACCAACTGGGATTTTCGGAAAGATTAGCATATAATAAGAGCAAATTGGCAATGAAAGGGAGTGTAGCATTGCATAATAAAATCCTGGTTCCAACTGACGGCTCCAAAGGGGCTACAGCAGCCATTGAATTGGCAAGGGACTTACTGATCGGAGGCGTAGGCGAAGCCGTTACTTTAGTTCATATTGCCAGTATTGCCAAAGAGGTGTCTGATTTCTCGATCATAAATACCAAACGAGTTGACGAAGAGCTTGTTAAGGCCAAATTAATGAATCGTGGTCGCCAAATATTGGTTGAGGGCCAAGCAATTTTCGAGCAAGCAGCTTTACCTGTTGACACTTTGATCGAGCTATGTGATGATCCTGGCGACAGAATCATTAAGATCGCACAGGAGCAAAATTTTGATCTAATAATTATGGGCAGTCGGGGGCTCTCGCTCATGAAGGAGCTTGTTTTAGGTAGTGTCAGCAGTAAAGTTCTCCACAAGGCAGGATGCCCGGTTATTATCTATAAAGGGTAATGTCCGGTATTCGAATCGGCCTCTAAGCGCCCCAACTGGGGCTGAGGTCTGGCTTGATTTATTGAGAATAGCTTGATGATTCTAATAGTAATAACTCACAATAAGTCAAGCCTGACCCCAGCTCCAGCGATTAATTTGTTGATATACTATATCTATGACTAGTGGTACGCTCCCGGCCACTTCGGGGGTTAGCTGGGTACCCCATTCCAACGTCCGCGGTTGAACTCCGACAAGTAACATTTGCTCTGGAATTGTTCCTCGCATCCGAGCCAGGGCCAGAACTTCCTGGAAACCTAATTGGTGGAGGGATGTCCTCTGATGTACGATAAATGGTATTTGGCTGCCATTCCACAATTTTACGGTTCCAGGCTGAAATCCGCCATCAATTGCATCAATGACGAGTAAATACTCTGCAGCTTCAACCGGGTTTAGCAACGACAAACCCTCAGTTCCGCCGTCTATCAATTCGACCCGCTCGGCCCATTTCAGCTTCAATAACCGACTGATAACATGGATGCCCAGTCCTTCATCTTGAAATAGAGGGTTACCCAGCCCCATAACGACTGGTTTACTTGCATTAATGTTCATCATGGGTTTCGTCTCCATCAATCATAACAAACTTATGCCCATTAAATATTGAAGATACGGTACCATCATCATCCAGAATATCCTGGCGAAGGACGAGATATAGATGTACTAATACAAATGCTATAAAAAGCCAGGTAGTAAGGTGGTGATAGCTGCGTAGTGCATACGATCCGCCGCCAAACAGTGGAATCATCCAACCAGCGAGTCTCCCCTGCAACCCCCCCGGAAATATTTCCCCCTGTAAAGCCAAGCCGCTCAGTATCATAAAAAATGATCCGATCCACAAAATGAAAAAATGGGCTAGTTGGGCTACTACATTGTGGCCGACGTGGAGAGTATGCTCCTTGGTCAGAAATAAATAGTATTTCACTGATTCCAGTCCATCGCTGATAAAGCCTTTTCTCCAGGGTTTGAATTTAGCGTATTCATTGCCAGCCCAAGCCCAGTAAAAACGATAGATGAAGTTAGCGATAAAAATCCAGGCGGCCATGCTGTGCCATAAACGAATCCGGCCCATGATAAAAACTGCATAGGCCTCCCCGGGCTGAGTGAAGATGGGGTTCCCTATAAAAAGGCCTGTCGCCACCAGAATCACTATTAATACTACGTTTAGCCAATGATATATCCTTATAGGAGATTCCCATACATACAGAGACTTTTTATGCATTGCTTGAGTCCCCCTTTTAATAGAAGCATTGATAGTCGTTTAATGGTTCTCCGGTTTTAAAATCGATAATATGAGCAGCACAAGCAATGCAGGGATCAAAAGAATGAATGATGCGCAATATTTCCAGTGGTTTTTCGGGATCAGCCAGGGGGGTTCCTATCAGGGCCGATTCATAGGGACCCTTCTGACCTCTATTATCTGCGGGGGCAGCATTCCAGGTGGTCGGTACTACCGCCTGGTAGAGGCTTATCTTTTCATTCTCGATTTTGACATAATGGGCCAATGATCCACGGGGAGCTTCAGTAAATCCTACTCCCTGGCATTGCTTGGGCCAGCTGGCCGGCTCCCATTTAGACGGTTCGAAAACCTGGCTGTCTCCGGCCTTAATATTGGTCAGCAATTCATCATAGTATTTTTTCAGCTGTTCAACCATGATTTTTGTCTCTAAGCCGCGGGCAGCGGTTCTGCCCAGAGCGGAAAACAAGCTTTCTACACCCAGCCCCAGCTTTTGTAAAGCTTCATCGACACTATTCTTGATGGTATCATTACCCCGGGCATAGCCTACCAGCATCCGAGCCAGCGGACCTACTTCCATCGGCTGGCCTTTCCACTGAGGGGTCTTAATCCAGCTGTACTTGCCGGCCGGATCCAGTTGTTGATAAGGCGGTTTAGGACCAGTATATTTAACCTTGGTCTCACCATTCCAGGGGTGGCGTCCTCCCTCGACGCCGCTGTATTCGTACCAGGAATGATCGATTACTTCTTTAATCTGCTCAGGATCGCGGGGATCAACATCAAAAACCTCATTCAGATTGCGGTTTAATATCACTCCGCCTGGGAAGATCGCATCTTTAGTATTATCTACCTTATTATCCGCCAAGCTGCCATAGGACATATAATTAGTAATTCCTCCGCCAAATCGCCAATCTTTGTAAAACGACGCTATGGCGAAGAGATCAGGAAGATAAACCTGGTTGACAAAATCCATGGCTTTATTTATTTCCCGGGCCACCAGATCCAATCTTTCCATATTAATCGTGTTGTCATTATCTACATTGATGGCACAGGCCATCCCTCCCACCAAATAATTGGGGTGAGGATTCTTGCCGCCAAAAATGGTATGTATGCGGACTATATCCTTTTGCCACTCCAATGCCTCCAGGTAGTGAGCTACTGCCAGTAAATTAGCTTCGGGCGGTAACTTGTAGGCGGGGTGGCCCCAGTATCCATTCGCGAAAATACCCAACTGTCCGCTACCCACAAAACCTTTGAGGGTGTTTTGAATATCAGTGAAAAAACCTGCTGAAGATTTGGGATAGTTGGAAATAGATTGACCCAGAGCTGAGGTGGCTTTAGGATCGGCCTTTAAAGCTGAAACTACATCCACCCAATCCATAGCATGCAAGTGATAGAAATGGATGACATGATCCTGGACGAACTGCGTGGCAGTCATTATTTTGCGGATTAGGTCTGCATTCTTGGGTATGGAAATTCCCAGAGCATCCTCAACCGCCTGAACCGAAGCGATGGCATGGATATGTGTACACACCCCGCAGATCCGCTGGACAAAGGCCCATGCATCTCGTGGATCCCTTCCTTCCATAATTATTTCCAATCCGCGAAAAGTCGTCCCAGAACTGAATGCATCTACAATTTTGCCATTATCAATCTCAGCTTCTATCCGCAAGTGTCCTTCTATTCTGGTAATGGGGTCAACCACAATTCTTGGAGCCATGGTTTACTCCCCCCCTTCCTCATCTTTTCTCGGTTCACGATCAACTCTTTTAATTATGCCGGTAGCCGCTCCATGTAAGGCTACTCCAGCGGCGGTTACCCCGGTGATCCATTTCCCCAACTTATCAGCTTCAAATGGCATGGCAGTACCGGGGATATGGGCTAAATGGTCATACAGGGGAAAATTATCGTAGAATCCCGGTTCCGAACAACCCATGCAGGGGTGCCCTGACTTGACCGGCCAGCTAACTCCGTTATTCCATTGGGTAATAGCACAGGCATTGTAAGTAGTGGGTCCCTTACAGCCCACCTTATATAAACACCAGCCTTGTTTGGCCCCCTCATCATCAAATTTTTCCACAAACATACCTGCATCAAAAAAGGCCCGCCGACTGCAATTATCATGAATACGATGATTATAGAAGGCTTTGGGTCTGCCCAGACGAGTCAATTCGGGTATACGATCAAAGGTAAGATAGTGCGCTATGACCCCGGCAATTACCTCTGCAATGGGCGGGCAGCCAGGCACATCAATTACTGGCACCTGGGACACAATATTTCTTACGGGAACCGCTCCGGTAGGATTAGGGTGCGCTCCCTGCACACAAGTATTGGTCGCACAAGAACCGTAGGCAATAACCGCTACTGAATCCCGGGCTGTTTCAATTAAAATATCTTTAGCTGACCTGCCCCCTACCGTACAATAGATTCCATTATCATTGAGAGGTATGCTGCCTTCCACAACCACCAAGTAGTGGCCTTTATTATCCTGCATAGTTTTCATCTTGGCTTCCTCGGCCTGCAAGCCGGCGGCTGCCTGCAAAGTCTCCATGTAATCCAGGGAGATCATATTAAAAATTAATTCAGAGAACAAGGGATGGGCCGTACGGATAAAGGATTCAGCACAACAGGTGCATTCCTGCAGTTGAAGATAAATTACCGGGAGACGGGGTTTTGTTTGCAGGGCATTAGCAATTCGGGAGGTAAACGAAGCCTCTAATCCCATTACTGCGGTCAGAATGCCGCACATTCGCAGGAAGTCACGCCTGCTATATCCCTTGCGGCGCATTTCCTGGTAAAAAGTCTCCTTCACCAACAGCAGCCTCCTTTGACGGATTTATTTGATATTGTTTCCCAATATAAGCTAGATATGCATACAATATTTACCCCTAATTGATGTCCAGGCTTACCAGGATGCAGTAAATGCGCATGTGCAACTGTTTGTCTAATCCTGGCGGAGCTATGGAACATCATTCTAATGAGTTACCCTTGCGAGCCCAAGCCCAAGCCCAAGCCCAAGCCCAAGCCCAAGCCCAAGCCCAAGCCCAAGCCCAAGCCCAAGCCCAAGCCCAAGCCCAAATCAAGTATATCC
>JBAYYO010000128.1:0-6080 GCA_041672985.1 Syntrophomonas sp.
TTAGCGGCCTTAAGAGATATTGGTTTTTATTATTATCCAGAATTTGAATATTTATAAAAAGACGGGAGTGAAGGTTATGTCATCAATTTATAATGTCAATTTTCAGGAAACCGGGTCTGTTGATAGTGACAACGGGCAAAAATTAAATGAACGGCAACGGAAACAAATGCAGCATGAATTAAAAATCTACATGGAAAAATACTTTAAACAAAAACTGGGTAAGAGCGTTGATTACACTAAAATTGTAATTTGGGATGATATGCTTATTATTCAGGGTGAACGTTTTTTAACTGAACCGGAAAAATATATTGTGGCAACTACGGCAGGGAAAGACGTAGTTAATAATGCGCGGATGCATGTGGCCAGACAGCATGCTATTGATAATGTGCCATATTTTGAGGAACTTTTGGGAGCCAAGGCAATTCATCAAGCTTACATGGTGGAAGCAGATAAGGATTTTTGGATGCATGCGGTTGTCTTTGATCGAGTTCTAACCCAATAACATATATTTACAACTTAATACTTGGGAGATTTAGGAGAGACCTTAGGGTAACTCCGAAGTAGACCAATGTTTTTGTGAAGAAGCTCGGGCCAAACGAGTGAAAGCATAAAGATATCGGTCATTTTTTTTTGAGGGAAAGGAGGTTGTTAGAAAGAAAAAGAGATTTTCGAACACAAAAACATTTATTGAAGGTGTCAAAAAGAAAGGTGGAATCTATAATGGGTAAATTAGATGGCAAAGTAGTAGTAGTGTCAGGTTCAGTTTCAGCAATTCCTGGTTTTGACTCTATCGGGTCAGCAACAGTTCGTGAAGCATTAGCTGAAGGAGCAAGAGGGGTAGTTGTGTCTGACATTAATGACAAATTATGTGAAGATTTTGTTAAGGAATTAAATGATAAATACGGTGCAGGACATGCAATTTATGTTCACACCGATGTATCTAAACCTAAAGATGTTGAAAAATTATTTGAAGCTACAGAAAAGGCTTATGGAGTTGTAGATGCAATATTGGCTAATGCTGGGGTGGTAACTGCAGAAGATTTCGATAAAGACCCAGAAGAAGTTTTGAAATCTCGTAAATTTATTCAAAGTATTAATGAAGATGGAGTATTTCATACAGCATTATATGGTTCTCGTTTAATGATCAAAAAAGGAACAAAAGGTTCAATAGTGATGGTTTCCAGTATTCATGGTGTTGCTGGTCGTCCTAAAGTTATAAATCAAGAAACAGGTGAAGTTTTAATTGATCGTTTCAATTTAATTCAATATACAATGGGTAAACATGGTGTAGTTGGTTTATCAAAAGCATTAGCCCTGCAATTGGCAGATTATGGTATACGCGTAAATACTGTAAACCCAGGTTATATTGTGACACCATTATTCCAAGCAGCTGTAGCTGCTGATAAAAATGATTTGTCAACAGAAAAATCATTGACAACAGAAGCATTTGACTTTTCTCAATTAGCAGCATTACACCCATTAAGCAATGACCCTGTAAAAGATAAAGAAGTCGTTCCTCGTGGTAAATATGGTGGTCGCATGGGAGTTCCTGCTGAAATTGCCAAGCCTGTAGTATTCTTAATGTCAGAGGAATCATCCTTTGTGACAGGTCAAAAATTAGTAATTGATGGGGGTTATACTGCAAGCTAGAAATAACCTAATAATTAGGATAGGGGTGGCTTTTAGCCGCCGACCCGGGAGTATTGTAGATCTGTTTAAAAAGGATATATGATCCACTCTCATCATATATATTTACCAAAGGATTTATGTTCAAAGCCAGTAAGCCTTTCTGAAAAGAGAGGCTTACTGGCTTTAGTCAGCCTATAATGACAGACAAATATTTTTGTTTAAATAATTATTGACATATATAAGTTTAATAATTATACTAGCGAAAGGTACTTTAAATAGTTAATATATTTATTGAAATATATGGTGGATAAAAGAGAGACCGCGTAAGGTGGCTCGGAAAAAACCAATGTTTTTGCGAATTGGCAATTAGGTCTATTCGTGGAGGTATTGGTTTTTTTATCCTCCCATAAATAGTGGCAGTGACCTGAATTATTATTTAAATTGGGTGAGGGGATAAAGTATATGCCATCAATTTACAAGATGAATTTTAATGAAAAAGGCTCCGGTGAGAGTCAGATACCAAAAATAAATGATCGGCAGCGTAAGCAATTGCAACATGAATTAAAAATCTATATGGAAAAGTATTTTAAACAAAAACTCGGTAAAGGTGTTGACCATACTAAGGTCATCATCTGGGATGATATGGTTATTATTCGCGGTGAAGGTTTTTTGACTGAACCGGAAAAATATATTGTAGAGACTACGGCAGGAAAAGACTTGGTCAATAATGCACGCATGCAGGTGGCCAGGCAGCATTCTATTGATAATATGCCATATTTGGAGACTGTATTGGGAGCCAAAGCCATTCACCAGACTTATATGATCGAAGCGGAACACGATTTTTGGATGCATGTAATTGTTTTTGATAAAATCTTAACAGAATAACAAATTTGCCAAAATTAAGTATAGGTGGATTTAGGAGAGACCCCTAGGGTAGCTCCAAAGTAGACCAATGTTTTTGTGAAAAAGCTCAACTGACGAGTGAAAGCATAAAGATATTGGTCATTTTTTTCGGGAAGTGGTTAATAATGCACGCATGCAGGTGGCCGGGCAGCATTCTATTGATAATATGCCGTATTTGGAGATAGTATTAGGAGCCAAAGCGATGCCTTATTGTTTTTGATAGAGTTTTAACAGAATAACACTGTTTAAACCAAAATAAATACGGTGGATTTAGGAGAGACCCCAAGGGTAGCTCCAAAGTAGACCAATGTTTTTGTGAAAAAGCTCGGCTAACGAGTGAACGCATAAAGATATCGGTCATTTTTTTTGTAAAGGAGGTAGTTAGGAAGAAAAAAGATTTCGATTGATACAAATCATTTGACCAAATTGTCCCAAAATAAAAGGAGGTAATTGTAATGAGTAATAATATGAAAGCCTTAGTTTATGGCGGACCTGAAAAAATATCCCTTCAGGACGTTCCCGTACCGAAAATTATTGAGCCCGATGACGCTATAATCAGGGTGACTACCTCAACCATTTGCGGTACGGATATTCATATATGGCACGGTGGTATGCCAGAAGTAGCTCCAGGAAGAATAATCGGCCACGAATTTGTCGGAGAAGTAGTAGAAGTAGGGCCTGCGGTAAGGAATTCCAAAGTTGGGGATAAGGTAGCTGTATCCTGTGTTACTCAGTGTGGTGAGTGTTTCTACTGCGTACGGGGTGTTTATTCCCATTGTACAACTGGCAGTTGGATATTCGGCTACATGATTGATGGTTGTCAGGCTGAATATGTAAGGGTTCCTCATGCTAACCTGGGTATGTTTGGTATTCCTGATGGATTAACTGAGGAAGACGTATTATTCGTAGGTGACATCTTGTCAACCGGTTGCTTCGGTGCAGAAAATGCCAAGATTGAGTATGGTGATACAGTTGCAGTGATGGGGTGTGGCCCTGTTGGAATGTGCGCTATGACAACGGCAAGATTATGGGGACCATCCAAAATCATCGCCGTTGATATCAACCAGGAACGGTTGGATTTCGCTGTCAAGAACGGTATCGCCGATGTTGGCCTCAACCCGCTCAAGGTAAATACCGGCGATGTAATCAGAGAAATGACCGACGGCCGCGGTGCCGATGCTACCATCGAAGCCAACGGTTTTAAACCAACCTTTGATATGGCAGTAGACGCTGTTAGGGCAGGTGGTCGCGTTTCCCTGATCGGCGTATTTGAAAAGCCCCAGGAACTTGCCATGAACACATTATGGACTAAAAACATCAGTATCAACATGGGCTTGGTAAACGCCAATCGGATTCCTGAATTGATAAAGTTGATTCAAAGCGGGAAGATTAACACCAATTTCCTATGTACTCATCGTGCTCCATTGAATGACATTGTTAAAGGTTATGATGTTTTTGGCAACAAGAAAGATAATTGCCTGAAATGGTTGGTAACCCCTTACCAGAAATAAATTATACAAATTATTTTAATACGATATATGATCTCTCCCATCATATATATTTGCCACAGGATGTATGTTCAAAGCCAGGAAGCCTTTCTGAAAAGAAGGGTTTCCTGGCTTTCTGCACTTTTGGGAATACCATGAATTATTCGCATTGGCAATGATGTAAATTTGGGGTTGGAAAGCGGGACTCATCAATTTGAAGAGCCCGATCGATCTCCGCCAGCATTATATTGCGGTCTCTGGGAATGAGCCCGTTAATATTCCAATAATTGGTGATGTGGTCGCTTAACACCATGCTGTTATCACAATGTAGATTTTCTATTAGGACCCGGATTTCCTGTAAAGCCTCATGGGGACGCAGATACTGAAAAGTACCGGCCTGGATTTCCTCCAGTATCGGAGTATTACGCTCGGGGGCAAATGTTCTCAGTCTAATAAAATCAGGGCTGATGGCGCTTAGAACCCGGGCACTGTTTTCAGCGTGTTCTCTCCATCTCGCTTGGCCGGCTATACCTACCAGATAATATTCACTGGTCTGAATCCCTGCGTTTTTGAGCTTCAAACCCGCGGCAATTATTTCGGCTGAGGTGGTGCCTTTGCAAATGTTTTGCAGGGTGATATCGTCACCACTTTCCATACCCATATGAATTCGGCTTAAGCCTGCCTCTTTAAGACGCACCAGATCCTCTTGACTTTTTTTGTTTACAAATCGGGCGGAACCATAAACAGTTATTCGCTGCAGCTTAGGAAAAAGCTCGCGTGCGTACCTGAAGATCTCCACCAGCTGATCGGTTTTCATTATTATGGTGTTGCCATCCGGGAAAAATATGGATTCGATATATTGACCGTAATAATCGCGGGCGGCTAAAAGGTCTTCCTTGATTTCCTGCACGGGTCTGACCTTAAAACGGGACCCCTTATACATTGAGCAAAAGGTGCATTTATTATGGGGGCAGCCAATGGTCGCCTGGATTAAAAGACTATAAGCCTCGCTGGGGGGGCGATAAATAACTCCTTCATAACGCATTTTAACCACTCCTTTGGATGATAGAATATCAGATTGAGCAATAATTGCAAAGCGATTATTGATTTGAGTCATAAAATACAATCTGTTCTCGTAATATTAATAGGAAGTTATAGGAGGGGATAGAAATTATGACCAAAAAACTTATTATGGTAATGGCAATGATGCTTCTGGCTGTTTGTCTCTTAAGCGGCGGATGTTCCAGGGTAGATGACAGCAAAATTAACTCCTGGAAAGACTTGATTAAAATACCGTCCGCCAGTGACAAAAGTACCCCGAATGATAAGGATACCCCTACACCTGGTAATGAATCCCCGGAAATCGGTGAACAGATCAGTGTGAAATTGTACTTTATCAATGCTGAAACGAATAAGCTGGCAGTTGAAGAACGCAGTATAGGCAAAGTCGAGGGTATCGCCCGGCAGACTATGGAAGAACTTATTAAGGGCCCATCCCAGCAGGAATATCAGCCGATATTTCCTGTTGATACTAAACTGTTGGATATCAATATAAAGCCGGATGGATTATGCATTGTGGATCTTAGTGATGAAGTCAATAAAGTTAGCAGTAAAGAAAAGGGGAATCTCATGGTTCAGGCGGTTGCTAATACTCTTAGCCAGTTCCCCAGTGTTAAAGAGGTCAGTTTCTTAATAAACGGAGAGAGGGTTGAGGCACTGGGAGGGCTAATTGATATTGCCCGACCTGTTCAAGCAGATTACATTCGCTAGTAAGGGCCATGGGCAGGTGCTTTTAGAAAAAAAGTATACAGATAAAGCTATTAAGGAGAAGCAAGGTTTGAACCGCTGCTATCTTCTTATTTTTTTGCGGTCCTATCCGGGCATAACTTTACTAGAATATGAACATCAAAAGTGATACAGTATTTAATGGATTGTTAAATGCTTTGTAATTCTGCTATGGTAACAAGAATTATTAAACGAGGTGTTGGATTTTGAAAACCAGACCCATCGGTATATTTGATTCCGGGGTGGGAGGACTGACCGTAGTTAGAGTGCTGATTA
>JBAYYO010000129.1:0-6054 GCA_041672985.1 Syntrophomonas sp.
TTTATCTCCCCAGGCTACAGTAACAAAACTCTTCCCCTCCCATAAGAAGAGCATCTGCTCTTTACAACAGATACTCTTCAATAGAGGTTGTTTAATACTCCATTGACCTTAGCGATATTATTGTCGATCCTGTGAAAAAGCTCAGAGTAGAATATCAGGCCTCCGCATCATAATGACTTAGACCGAATTCCTCCCCGGCGGCAGTAATTATGATTGGCACCAGTTGGCCGACTAAATCTACTGGTGAGGAGATATGCACTTCAATATAGTTATCGCTTATTCCCGCATAGGTATAATCATTTAGTTTCCGCTCCACCAGCACCGTCAACTCTTGTCCTGCGGAGCCCTGCAGGAAATGCTTTTTCTTCCTGCTCCCCAGTGCCAACAGCTTTTCACTGCGCTGTTGTTTTTCGGCCGCCGCAACCTGAGGGATAAGTTCGGCCGCCCTGGTTCCTGCCCGCAGAGAATACTTGAAAACGTGAAGCTCATAGAGGGGCAAGTCATTAATGAGATTAAAAGTATCCTCAAAGTCAGCTTCGGTTTCGGTCGGATAACCTACCATAACATCTGCCGTAATAGCTACCCCAGGGATGAGTGCCACGGCTTTCAGAACCAGTTCCCGATATTGTTTCCTATCATACCTTCTGCGCATGGAAGCCAGAATCCGATCACTGCCGCTTTGTAAAGGGATATGCAGATGGCGGCAGATGCGATTATCTCCTGCCACCAGAGCCAATAGAGTATCACTAAACTCAAGCGGCTCGATGGAGCTCAGGCGAATACGGTAATTTCCATCGATTTTCAATAAGATATTTTCAATAAGCCTGGTAATATTCCACCCGGGTATATCCACCCCATAAAATCCGGTATGAATACCAGTCAGGACAATCTCGCGATATCCCAGCAGAATTAATTGTCTTATCTCTGCTATAACATCGTGGGGGGCTTTACTGCGCACCGGTCCCCGGGCGAAGGGCACAATACAATAGGAACAAAAGCTCTGGCATCCATCCTGGATTTTCACGAAAGCTCGAGTGCGCTGGTGAGGATTTGTGTATAGCACCGGTCGCAACCCAACTGTTAAGCAGATTGGCTCCACCCACACCTTTTTATTGGTTTTTCCTGAAATACAATCAGTAACAATATCGGCAATATGTTCTTTGGCTTGATTGCCAATTAACAGGCCAATACCTTCTATGTTTGACAATTGTTCTGCATCCACCTGCACCACACAGCCGGTAGCCACCACTAACGCGTCTGGATTAGCCCGGACAGCTCTCCTGAGCATGGCCCGCGATTTACGGTCACTTATGTGTGTAACGGTGCAGGTATTTATGACATAAACATCAGCAGGGTCACCAAAGTCTACAACCTGGTAACCCCGCCTGGTAAATTCCTCAATCATTTGTTCAGTTTCCACCTGGTTGACCTTACAACCCAGGGTATGAAATGCTATTCTCTTCACAGTCTACTTCCTTTACCTGATCGTTGCCAGAAAATGGAGGTATCTCCCCAGCAGTCTATAATTTACGCGCGGCGACACCTATCCAGTCAACATCCTGCAATACCTGTTCAATTGCAAAACCGTTCTCTTCTAAAGCCTTTTTAACCCCGGGCCAGCGGCTGTCAACAATTCCTGAGCCAAATATATAACCCCCGGCCTTAATGGTCCGGGCAGCCTCGGGAACTAATTCCACTACCACCTCGGCCGTAATGTTGGCCAACACCATGTCGGCTTTTCGGCCCCGGATTTCCTCCATGATATTGCCGGCCTGCACCTCGATTATATCATCCAGACCATTTAGGGTAACATTTTCACGAGCAATGCGGACCGCCAAATCATCAATGTCCATGGCAAAAATATTCCGGGCGCCCAGTTTAGCAGCCGCTATAGATAGAATTCCCGAACCGCAGCCGGCATCAATAATATGTTCTCCGCCTTTAATATACTGGTCCACAAACCGCAGACAAAAACGGGTTGAAGCATGTATCCCGGTGCCAAAAGCCATACCGGGATCAATGTTAACAATCACTTCATTTTCCTCAGCTGTATATTCCTCCCAGGAGGGCTTAATCACCAAGCGCTCACCTATTTTAAAGGCATGATAATACTTCTTCCAGGTCTCCTCCCAGTCTTCATTGCGTACCTCATCAACAAATACCTTGCATTTGACCTGGAAATTGCACTCGACCGCCTCAATAGACTTGGCCAGTACATCCATGACATCCTTGTCCTCTGGAAAGTAGGCTTTCACTACCACAAATTCATGGTTTAGAAAGTCTTCTGAGACTGACTCCGGCTTCCACCCATCCCGGTTTATATATTTTCTGGCGGCCTGGGGATCTTCGATCACCACTCCCCCTGAACCCATATTGTGAAATATCCCGGCGATGGCCTCCACACAGACTCCCTCCGTCAATACACTGAGCTCTTTCCAATTCATCGATATATCTCCTTTTAACCCATGGCATCTTTGAGTTTGTTAAAGATGCCCTTTTTGTTGTCCTTTTCTTCACTTTCGTTATAGAATGCGGCCAGCAGTTCCTTTTGCCGCTTATTCAAGCGGGTAGGTATTTTAACATTAACTAATACTTTTAAATCACCCCAGCGATGACTCTGGAGGTGAGGTATACCCTTGCTTTTGACCGTTAAGACATCCCCGGGCTGGGTGCCTTCAGGCACATTGAGTTTATGGATGTCTCCCCCCAGCAGTGGTATCTCTATTTCCGCCCCCAGGGCTGCCTGTACTATATTAATATCCAGATTACATAATAATGTGTAGCCTTCCCTTTTAAAACGAGCATGAGGTCTTACTACAATAACAATATAAAGATCCCCCGGCGGGCCCCCCAGTGTACCTTCTTCGCCCTCAGCCTGGATTCTCAGCCGGGAACCAGTGTCGATCCCCGCTGGTATGCGCACATTAATAGTCCGTTTTCTTTTAACTTTGCCCCGTCCTTTACAAGAACTGCAGGGCTTTTCGATGATTTTACCTTCACCATTACACTTGTTGCAGGGCCGCACCGTTTCAAATCGTCCGAAAGGCGTATTCTGTACGGATCGAACCTGCCCGGTTCCATGACATTGCGGGCAGGTCTTGGAATTGGTGCCCGGTTCGGCACCGCTCCCGCCGCACTTGTCACAGCTTTCCACCCGCATTATTTCCATTTCTTTTTCCGCGCCGAAAACAGCATCTTCAAAACTTATGTCCAGGCGGACCTCCCGGTCAGCACCCCGCTGGGGACCCCTGCGGCGCTGACCTCCTCCTCCGCCAAAAAACATATCGAAAATATCGCCAAAACCACCCATACCACCGAAATCAGCCCCGCCAAAACCTCCTGCCCCCATCCGGTTAGGATCAAAGGCATCATGGCCAAATTGGTCATAAGCCGCCTTTTTTTGGGAATCACTTAAGATTTCATATGCTTCTGCGACTTCCTTGAATTTCTCAGCCGCATTTTCATCATCTTTATTGACATCGGGATGGTATTTTTTTGCCTTTTGCCGATAGGCTTTTTTGATCTCCTCCGGCGAAGCCGCTTTAGTCAGCCCCAAAACCTCATAATAATCTCGCTTGGCGGCCATCATTTCCCACCTTCCTGATTAACCTAACCTATTTCTTATCGTTCTCATCCTCAGGGATGTTAAAGTCGGCGTCTATGACATCATCTGCACCAGCCTCATTGGACTGCTCCGGATTGGCATTCTGATACATTTTGCTGGTGAACGCGTATATTGCCTGGGTCAGTACCTCGGTTTTACTTTCTATTTCAGCCACGTCATTACCCGCCAAGGCCTGCTTAAGTTCCTCTTTGGCATTATTAACCGCATCTTTGTCCGCTTCTTCAATCTTATCCTCAAATTCTTTAAGGCTTTTATCTGCTTGATATATTATACTATCCGCGGCATTTCTGGCCTCAACTTCTTTATAGCGCTTCTCATCTTCCTCAGCGAACTTTTCCGACTCCTTAACCATTCTTTCAATGTCAGCATCGCTTAACCCGCTGGAAGAGGTAATCGTAATCTTCTGTTCCTTATTGGTCGCCATATCCTTGGCAGTAACATTTACAATCCCGTTGACATCGATATCAAACTTGACTTCTACTTGGGGGATACCCCTCGGAGCGGGAGCAATTCCAGTCAGTTGGAATCTTCCCAAGGTTACATTATGCTCGGCAAGTTTTCTTTCACCCTGCAGTACATGAATATCTACAGAGGGTTGGTTATCGGCTGCAGTGGTAAATATCTGGCTCTTGGAAACAGGTATGGTCGTGTTTCTGTCGATAATCCTGGTAAACACTGCTCCCAGGGTCTCAATACCCAGAGATAAGGGAGTAACATCCAGGAGTACCACATCGGTAACCTCTCCTGTCAATACCCCGGCCTGAATAGCAGCGCCCAGACCTACCACCTCGTCCGGGTTAATCCCCTTGAAGGGCTCCTTGCCGGTAAAATTCTTTACTGCCTCCTGTACTGCCGGTATCCTGGTGGATCCGCCCACCATGATAATTTTATCAATTTCAGCTGGCTTCAGGTTGGCATCTTTCATGGCCTGTTTAATTGGTCCTACTGTTTTTTCCACCAAATCAGCTGTCATATCATTGAATCTGGCCCTGGTCAAAGTTCTCTCCATATGCAGCGGACCATCTTGAGTAGCTGTAATATAAGGTATGTTTATATCCACGCTCATAAGACTGGATAATTCGTGTTTGGCTTTCTCGGCAGCCTCTTTCAAGCGATGCATAGCCATTTTATCGTTTTTCAAGTCAAAACCGTTTTCGGTCTTAAATTCCTGTACCAGCCAGTTAATAATCTTGTCATCAAAATCATCACCACCCAGGCGATTATTGCCGCTGGTGGCTTTTACCTCAAATGTGCCATCCCCTATTTCCAAAATAGATACGTCAAAAGTACCGCCACCCAGATCAAATACCATAATGATCTGGCTCTCTTCTTTATCCAGCCCATACGCCAGAGCGGCTGCAGTGGGTTCATTTATTATTCTTAAGACTTCCAGCCCTGCGATGGTTCCAGCATCTTTGGTAGCCTGCCGCTGCGCATCCGTAAAATAAGCAGGAACTGTAATAACTGCCTGAGTTATTTTTTCGCCCAGGTAGCTTTCCGCATCAGCTTTCATTTTTTGCAAAATCATAGCTGAGACTTCGGGGGGAGAATATTTCTTACCATCTATGCTAACCTTATAATCTGTACCCATTTTTCTCTTTATTGATGCAATGGTCCTCTCCGGATTGGTGGTTGACTGCCGCTTGGCCACCCTGCCTACCAGGCGTTCACCCGTCTTGGAAAATCCCACCACCGAAGGTGTAACCCTCTCTCCTTCTATATTGGTTATAACAACGGCTTCTCCACCTTCCATAACCGCAATAACCGAGTTGGTAGTTCCCAGGTCTATACCTACAACTTTTCCCATTTAATGACACCTCCAAATAATTATGAGCTTACCTTGACCAAACTGGGTCTGATAACCCTATCATGCATTACATATCCGGTTTGAAATTGTTCGATAATAGTATTTTCGGGATGTTCATCACTTGGCTCTACGGTCAATGCCTCATGAAATTGCGGATCAAAAGCCTTCCCTACGCTTTCAATAGCCTCCACGCCTTCGTCCTTAAGCAACTCCACCAGGCTGGTGACAATGATCTCAATCCCCTTGTTCATTGCTTCCACGTCCCGTGCTGTACGTGCCATCTCTATGGCGCGCTGTAAATCATCAATAATCGGCAACAGTTTTTTAACCAAAGCCATATTGGCAAACTTTAAGTATTCCTCCCGATCTCGGGCACTGCGTTTTCTAATATTCTCCACTTCCGCCAGAGCCCTCAGATAATTGTCATAGTTTTTCTGAGTCTCCTCTTGCTGCTTAAGTAATTCCTCCGTTAGTTTTTCCTCTAAACTTTTCTCGACTGCATCAGCTGACTCATCTCCTGGCGGAGGACTTTTATCAATCTGGTCCTGCAAATTTTTTTCCATTCCTTCCTTCACCTCTTATCCAAAGTCTCCTGGGTATAAGTTTCCCCATCCTTCATTTT
>JBAYYO010000130.1:0-5981 GCA_041672985.1 Syntrophomonas sp.
GGGCGTTTCCCAACAGCCCCTGGTTGATAAAATCAAAGATGGACCATAAATCTGCCAGCTTGTTTTCCACGGGCGTTCCAGTCATAGCTATCCGCCAGCGGGCTTTTAGTTCTTTGGCGCTCCTGGTCTGCTTGGTTCCAGGGTTTTTTATGGCCTGGGCTTCATCCAGTATCACAATATCCCATTGAACCTGCTTCAACCAATCCGTCCGGGTCAGCATTCCATAGGTAGTAATGTAGATCCCGGCTGGCAAGTCATTATGTTCTTCCCAACTGGTCTTTTCCTGGGGGTGTATCAGCCAGTAGTTAAGGCCGGGAGCAAAACGAGTAATTTCAGCCGTCCAGTTGCCAATCAGCGAGGCCGGTATAACCAACAGAACCTTTTCTTCTCGGGTTGAACGCAGACTGTTGAGCAAAGCGATAACCTGTATGGTTTTTCCCAGACCCATATCATCAGCCAGGCAGGCTCCCAATTCTAGTTTTCTCATAGTATAAAGCCAGTTAAGGCCTTTTTTCTGATATTCTCTGAGTACTGCTTTTAAATCATGGCCCGGGTCTACCGGGGCCATGTTTTCCGGCCTCTTTAGCTGCGCCAGCATTGTTTGCAGCCATTCCCCATGGCTGACTTCCACAGTGCCGATATTTTCTTTGACTTTCAATAATTTTGAGGTATTGAGGCTCAAACGCATGGCTTCCATTATGGTTAGGGAGCCTTTTTGAGCCAGTTTATTAGCTTGCTCATATGCGGTCAAGGTGTCGTGCAGGCGGCCGCGATCAACTTCCACCCATTTCCCCTTAATAAAGGCCAGTCCTTCCGACTCATTAAGGAGCCGTTGTACTTCCTCAATAGTAATGTTTTCGCCGCCCAGAGATAATTGCACATTAAAATCTACCAGAGCATCGAATCCCACCCGGGATGGCTCTTGGCTGCCTATATTTATAGACACTTTGCAAGACTCTGATTTTTTTCTCCACCAGTTGGGTATCCGGCAGAGTATGCCAGATTCCTCATATATGGTGACTTCTTTTAAGAAGGTGTAGGCTTCGTCGGCATTTAACCCTATGGGATGAAATATCTCCCCGCTTTCCAGAAGCTCGGCCACAAACGCGCTGCGTTGCGCTGCTTTGTTTACTGTTGACAGTAGTTCCAGGAGCTTGCGGTTGTTTTCCCCGTATTCCAACAGCGCATTTTTCAGAGGGAGATGCCTGGCCTTGCCTGTCACTGATGATTCTTTCGCATAGGTAGCCAGGAAAGCGAATGGGTATTCTTCCTTTTTGCTTTCCACCATATGAAAATAAACCCTTCCAATCAGGTGGATATCAGGGTTTTTGGCCAGGAAATACTCGCTTACGCTGCCGGGATGTTTCTTTATGTCTTTGGAGTAGGCCTGGTTCAGCCTGTCCCAGGCACAATGCAGCCAGTATTTGTCCAGGTGTTCGGCCCCGTTTAGATACGGTGCTTCAGTAAGCAGCATTTCCGATTCGTTATCTTCGAGGACCGACTTGGCTTTTTCCCGTAGTTGCTCCAGGTC
Organism: Syntrophomonas sp.; assembly: GCA_041672985.1. Taxonomy (GTDB): domain Bacteria; phylum Bacillota; class Syntrophomonadia; order Syntrophomonadales; family Syntrophomonadaceae; genus PHAA01. Next base: position 1,532 of record JBAYYO010000130.1, read on the forward strand.
GGGATTTCTTACCAGATGCTTTACAAAGGTTGATGCAACTTTATACAGATATTGCACCGATTGTGAATACTCTTGATTTATTTGGGCTGCTCCCAGCATCAACCAGGCGCAGTCACTATCAGCCAGATACTCAGCATACAGTTTTTGCTGCCATTCTTCTGCATTTACCGGTGCGCCTTTAGCTAAATACTGCCAGTCAAACGCGTAGCTCCCGTCAGGCTCAATGATAGCAATTAATTCCCGCTCCAGGTTTTTAACCATTTCAAGGTGATCCTTTCGAAAATATTTTTCAGCACTTAACCCTTCTTCCGTGGATGTTTTATCCCTTGTAATTCGTTTCATACCCTAAAAATACCTTGTGACAAATGAAGCTAAATCAATGTTTTTCCCGCCAAATGAATAATATTTTGAGATAGAACCAACGGTGTACTGAATTAGAACCAATATGTTCTTACTTAGAGCCACCTTCAAAATAATATGTGGGTGTCAGGCATCAAAGGTATTTTCAGATATCGCATTGATCGCATAGAGGGGTATATTAGTCAGCCATTCTTCTTTTCTATAATCCGACATGGACGAACGCAGGGCGATCTTGGGTTGATATTTCTGGCAGTAGCTTTTCAGGCTCTTCGCCTGCAGGTTTTCTGCCGCCTTGACCTCAAGGGGTACAATATCGCTACCCTTTTGAAAAATAAAATCAATTTCCGCGCTACTTTTTTCAGCTGACCAATAATACGGAGTAACCTTCCTGCTGGCAATCAGTTGTTGCAATACATACTGCTCCGTGAGCGCCCCCTTGAATTCTTCAAAGATACGGTTACCCTCCAGCAATGCTTTCAAATCAAGTTCGCTCATCGCACTGAGTAGTCCTACATCTAACATGAACAGTTTAAATGCGTTAAAGTCCTGATAGGCCATTAGCGGCATATCAGGTTTCGTAACTCGGTGAACCTTGTAAACAAGGCCGCAATCCAGCAGCCACTGGAGAGCAAGCTCAAATTCTCTTGCTCTTGCCCCTTTCCGTATCAAACCATAAACAAACTTACTGTTCTCCCGGGCTAGCTGAGCCGGCACAGAACTCCACAACATTCTGATACGTGGTACCGCTGCGTGGGGTGCGTGCTTGGAAAAATCCTGTTCGTAAGCCATTAATAAGTGCTTTTGCACCTCGCGAACCTTCGCATAGTCCTGTGTATCGATGAATGTAGAAACAGCTTCCGGCATCCCGCCGATATAGAAATATTGTTTAAGCAGATCGATATATTGGCCCTTAAAGTTTGTAATGATACTAAAATCTCCAGTTCTCAGCAGTTGTGTCAAATCTTCATGGCCGTTTGCATCTATAAACTCTAAAAAATCAAGCGGGTAAAGGTCCATGAAATCCACCTTGCCCACCGGGAAAGAGGAACCGGGGTGCAGAGCAACCCCCAATAGACTGCCTGCTGCTATAATATGATATTGGGGGGCATTTTCATAAAAATATTTCAGTGCGGTCAGTGCTCGCGGCACCTCCTGTACCTCATCAAAAACAAGTAAGGTATTCGCAGCCTCAATGGTTCCTCCCGCTTCAATTTGAAGGGCAGTAATGATTCTATGGATATCGAAATTGCCACTAAAGAGGCCTTCCATTCTCTCGTTGTTATCAAAATTAATATAGGCACATTTTTCATACTGCGCCCTGCCGAACTCCTTCATCAGCCAGGTCTTACCCACCTGTCTGGCACCCTGAATAATTAACGGTTTCCGATCCCGGGCGTCTTTCCATTTTATCAAATCATGCATCGCATTTCTAAACATAGCAACACCCCGCTTTTTCATATTATATCCACTTTATAGCGAAATGATCACAAAAGTCAAACGACTATTGTGATCATTTCGCTGTTATTTAGACTTATTATGTGTGAGTCTTCGGGACTGTTGTAGCTGTTAAACTAAAATGGGACCTTAATGCCATCCGCCATGGCTCGAAGGTATTGTTCACTTGGTACATTAGCCGGTCTTATACCAACATTGGTAAATGTCCTAATCTTAAAACCATCCGATTCACCTAATTCGAGCAGCTCCCCATACCAATTACGACCTGCTCCCTCCTGCCTATGTACCTGTTCAAACTGGTCTTTTGCGATTAGATACATCCGTCCCCGAGTACTTTCATACGGATCCCGTTGAGGATCAATAAAGGCAACACCGCTCCCTCCCCATGAACCGGAACTATTCGCAAAATGTAGTACCTTCATTAAAAGCAATTGCCCAGTCCGGCGAGTAATTACCAACCGGAGTCGGGATGGAGAAGCCTTTCGGAAGTTTGGCATATACGCAAACCTCACTTGGGGGAAAATCAATATGAGCCAATTTTTCCCAATTTCTTTCCGTTTCCGAACAGCAATAATTTATAAAAAAAATTCCTGACGGTGGTCAAAATATTCAAAGAATTGTTCAAGTTCAATAAAATAGAAATCATAATAAAAATTAATTTACTAGTATAACTAAAAAGCCTACCGAATAACGGTAGGCTAATTTTTCTGATCAAGAGCAGTGCCGGAAAAGCCCCACTCCTTAGCCAGAACCAGATAAGCTCTGACCTATGATCAATTATAGTTTATGATATATACAGTTTATCGTCAAATACTATTTTTTCCCTTATGCAAAGTATTTGCTTTTAGAATTTATCAAAAACCTTACGGGCATTTCATAAATACCATAGTCGTATCCCCCACGTTGACTAGATAATCTCAATGACATTGCACTAATTCTAGCATATAACTCAACCAACCATCTTTCGAATTCATTCTTCGGTTTTTGTTCAGGATTATTAAAACCCATGCCATAATATTTCCTAATGATATTGCCTGCAAGATCGGGGAATCGAATCAAAGGATGCGTCTGTGATGCAACAAATAAAGGTAGTTCAACAATACGACTATATTGCTTTCCAGACCCATGGGTAAAAAGAAACCGCTTAAATCCTAGCGCTACATGCCCATCATCTTTGTCGTGGATTTTATCGTAGATTACCAGCACATCATTATTACAGTGTTCCCCATAGTTTTGTAGTCTCTCTAGTAAAAATCTATGTTCATTGGGAAGGAAACCTGGTTCATAATGAGGGCTAAAATCAGGTCGAGTCATAACTATTGAAAATACTGCTACTTGATACATCTCCATTATATCAATGATTTCATCAGTATATATCTTTCTATTATTATATTGATCAGTTACTGACCTGGAATTTATCATTTTGTTGCCTTTTAACTGGCGGGTAAATGTTGGATCATCACCAAACACTCTAATTTCGGCATTATATAACCTTTGAGTTAATTCCTTAATATTATCGCTGTTACAGCAAACTGCTGTTAGTGTGGGGTGAGTATCCGATTCAGACGGATAGGGTTTTCCACTTTCATCCACAAATGCAAAGATCATTTTCCTCACCACACTTTCAAATGCTAATATATGCCATTAATAATTATTCTCGAAAATACTAGGAATTGATTAAAACTCCCCAAGGAATTCAAAGCGGGTTTGCTCAAGTTACCAGCATCAAAAAGAGCAATAGCCATTTTTGTAGTTTGTGACTAAATTCTATAATGATTTCCATATTCCTGCAAAAATATGGTATTTCATTTTCTGCCTATTGTTTCAGTAGCTATTAAGCCATCCACCCATGCGAACATTTATTCCCTTATGTGCTAAAATGGTATAAAAAGGATGGTGATCAATAAAATCAGTAAGATGAATGCCTTGTTGGTGGTGGAGCTGGCCGACACTTTCGCCAGCGAAGCAGAAGCCTGGCAGGCCCTCCAGGATGTGAACAGCCCGACCCAAACCGGTAGGCGAATCGACCACGTAAAGAGCGGCAAATCTGCCGGGCTCGATGTGTTTGATATTAATTACGCAGTCTGTCCGGCCTTTTCCCTGGCGGCATTGGGCTCCGGCCTGTTCTTCTATCCATAAGCCAAACTGTTTGTACACTACAAAAAAATGAGCCCATCCTGGCTAACAAGCATTCCGGGATGGGCTATCCCATTCGGTGTAAAACCGGAGCGGTTATGTATTGAAAAGCCTTTCTCTTGAAAATTTCAGTAAGTTTAGAACTCTGAATAACGGAATTGATTTCGTGGGTGCCAAAGATTATAAAGAAGATGAAAACATCAATATAGCGTCAAAGGCAAGATGTGAAATCCCTCTGGCCACAATACGAATAACACGCGGCTTAGGGGGGACTACCTACCGTCATCCATAATTACACAAAGATGTGATAATCAAGAGATTCGCTATTCGTTAACAAAATGAAATACTGAGAAAACAAAAGTATTTGGAAGAAATAATTATTTACTCAACTTTCGCAGTTGCAAAATAATCGGTAATATGGGTTAAAAATCACCCATAAATAAGGAAACGAAGCTCCTAAATCCGATATAATAGAAGTAAGCTAAAACCCCACTATTTC
>JBAYYO010000131.1:0-5920 GCA_041672985.1 Syntrophomonas sp.
GGGGGAGCGCTATGGCAGCGGTGCGCGACAGAACCAGAAGGTACAAGTTGAGTTCGTTAGCGCCAATCCCACTGGTAATCTACATATGGGTAATGCCCGTGGGGGAGCGATAGGAGATACCCTGGCCAATGCGCTTTCCTTTGCCGGTTATGACGTCGAGAGGGAGTTCTACATAAATGATGCCGGCAACCAGATCGAAGTTTTTGCCCAGTCCCTGGAAGCCAGATATCTTCAGTTGATGGGAGCCAAAATCGAATTCCCCGACAATGGCTATGCTGGCCAGGATGTGGTGGATACCGTTAAGAATATCATTCGCGAATATAAGGACACCTTACTCAGTATGAGTTCCGAAGAACGTCAAAAAACCGTAGTAAGTTATGCTCTCAAGGAAAAAACAAACTATATCAAAAATACCCTCAGTAATTTTGGCATCAACTATGACGTCTGGTTTAATGAGCAGTCGTTGCATGAGTCGGGCCAGGTAAATGAGGTGATTAATTACCTGCGAGATAAAGGCTTTATTTATGAGGAAGAAGGAGCTTTATGGTTTAAATCTACACTTTTCGGCGATGAGAAGGATGAGGTAGTAGTTCGGGCTAATGGCTTACCCACCTATTTTGCAGCTGACATAGCCTATCATCGAGACAAATTCCAACGTGGTTTTGATAGGGTGATAAATGTATGGGGAGCTGACCACCACGGCCATGTAGGGCGCATGAAAGGTGCCATGCAGGCGCTCGGGTATGATGAAAGCCGGTTGGACATACTCTTAATGCAATTGGTGCGTCTATATAGAGGCGGCATCGTTGTCCGCATGTCCAAGCGAACTGGAACAACAGTTTCACTGGATGAGCTTATTGAGGAAGTCGGTAAAGATGCCGCCCGGTTTTTCTTTGTAATGCGTAGTCCAGACAGCCAAATGGACTTTGATCTGGATCTGGCCAAGGAAAAAAACCAAGATAACCCGGTTTATTACGTACAATATGCCCACGCTCGCATTCAAAGTATTTTCCGTCAGGCCAAGGCCGCCGGGGTTAGTATCAAGAGCCCAGCCGAGGTGGACTTTTCCGTTCTGGGCCCTGAAGAGCTGCAGCTCTTAAGAAAAATTGCTGACTTTCCAGAAGAAATAGCTGTAACCGCTCGGACCATGTCTCCCCAGAGAATTGCGCGTTACGTTTTGGATTTGGCCGGGCTTTTCCATAGCTTTTACAACCATCAGCGGGTGTTGAATGAAAACCAGGCCTTACAGGATGTACGTCTGCTGCTTATGGAAACCACCCGAATTACCATCAAAAATGCTTTGAACATACTGGGTGTGTCTGCACCTGATCAAATGTAGGAGGGATTTTATGCAAACGAGGAAAAAAAGTGAGGCAGATTGGGCTATGGAAATACTGTCGGAAAGACAGGAGCCAGTTTTCTACGATGAATTATCCAAGCAGATCGCCAAAAAAATGGGCAAAAAATCAGATGCGGCAACCCTAACGTCTATTTATACTCGAATAAATTTGGACAACCGTCTGGTTTATCAGGGAGATGGATACTGGTATTACGATGCCGGTAAGATTTATCGGGAGTTTTAAGCCTGGAAGAAATTATTTAATGATGTTTTGTGCCGCAAGAAAGGAATGGATCTAAAAATGAAGATCTGGTGGCGTGGGCATGCGTCGTTTCTGATTGAAACTGAGGGGGGGAAAATAGTTACCGACCCATTCAATGCAGAATTGGGCTATCCTATGGCCTCGATTAAGGCTGATATCGTGACCGTAAGCCATGAACACTGGGATCATAACGCTGTGGAGAGTATTCAGGGTCAGCCGCATGTGATCCGGGGCGCCGGTACCACAGAAGCGGCCGGGATATGCTTTAAGGGAATCGAGTCTTATCATGACCACAGTGCAGGCCGGGAACGCGGTATGAATACCATTTTTAAAATGTCAGCCGAAGGTATGCAGTTGGTGCATCTGGGAGATCTCGGCCAATCATTATCCCGTTTGCAGCTGCAAGAAATAGGCGAGGTGGATATTCTATTCGTGCCGGTGGGAGGGATATACACCCTAGATGCCGGTGAAGCTGCCGGGGTTATAAATATGCTGCAGCCCAAAATTGTTGTTCCTATGCACTTTGCAACCCCCCATTTGTCTTTTGCCCTGGCACCAGTGGAGGAGTTCACATCCCTTTATGATCGGGTTATAAAGATGCCTTGTCTCGAAGTTCAGGCATGCGACCTGGGCATGGAAACGAGAATCATTGTGCTCGATTATCTTTGTAGTTGACCTTTCCCGTTCAAGAAGGGTAAAATTCAAGAGGTTGGGATATTGTTTTTCGGGAAAGAGAGGTCAAATAAGTGACTAAGTATATATTTATTACTGGCGGCGTGGTTTCTTCTCTAGGCAAGGGAATCACGGCTGCCTCACTGGGCAGGCTCTTGAAGAGCAGGGGTCTTAAAGTGGCTTTGCAGAAATTTGATCCCTACATTAATGTCGATCCCGGCACCATGAGTCCCTACCAGCACGGCGAAGTATATGTCACGGATGATGGTGCTGAGACTGATCTGGATGTAGGACATTATGAAAGATTTGTGGACGAAAATCTTACCCAGTATGCAAATTGCACTACGGGCAGAATTTATCAGACGGTTCTGGATAAAGAACGAAGGGGTGACTATCTGGGTCAAACGGTTCAAGTTATCCCCCACGTCACCAATGAAATTAAAGAACGGGTTATGTTGATTGAAAACAAAGCCCATCCAGATGTGGTAATTACGGAGATAGGGGGTACAGTAGGGGACATAGAATCACTGCCCTTCCTGGAAGCCATCCGCCAGCTCAAAGTTGAACTGGGCAAAGACCGGGTGATGTACATTCATGTCACCCTTATTCCCTACATTAAAGCCGCCGGAGAACTGAAAACCAAACCGAGTCAGCATAGCGTAAAGGAGTTGCGCAGTATAGGCATACAGCCAGATATTTTGGTGTGCCGGACGGTAAAATCCCTTTCGGAAGATATCAAAGCCAAACTGGCACTTTTTTGCGATGTGGACAAAGAAGCGGTTATTCAGCTTAAGGACGCTCTCTCCATTTATGAAGTACCCCTAATGCTAGCTCAGGAGGGCCTGGACCGGGAGGTTATAAAGAGGTTGGGTATTTCCTGCCAGGATGCTGATCTGGCCGAGTGGGCTGAAATGGTCAAGCGGATACAACATTTGGACAAGAAGATAACCTTGGGTCTGGTGGGTAAATATGTTGAGCTTCCCGATGCCTACCTTAGCATAGTTGAATCTCTAAACCACGCTGGGTTTCAATATAATTGTGAAGTCGATATTCGCTGGATATATGCAGAAGATATTGAGAAAGAGGGTCCGGAGAAACTTTTAGCAGGCGTGAATGCGATCCTGGTTCCCGGGGGCTTTGGGGAACGGGGCATAGAGGGTAAGATTGCTACCGCAGGGTATGCCCGCCAGAGGCAAATCCCGTTCCTGGGTATCTGTTTAGGAATGCAGTGTGCGATTATCGAATTTGCCCGCAATGTTTGTGGACTGGCCAATGCCAATAGTTCAGAATTTGATCCTGATACTCCTCATCCAGTGGTGCACCTGATGTCGGAACAAGAAAACATAAACTACAAAGGAGGCACCATGCGCCTGGGGGTATATGACTGCACCCTGGCACCCGATTCAATAGTGGGAAGAGCCTACGGTCAAGGAGAGATAAAGGAAAGACACCGCCACCGCTATGAAATTAACAACCTGTATCGTCCGATACTGGAAGAGAATGGCATGAAATTATGCGGACTGTCTCCCGATAAGAGTCTGGTGGAAATCATTGAAATACCAGGTCATCCCTGGTTTGTAGGCTGCCAGTTTCACCCTGAATACAAGTCCCGGCCCAATCGGCCGCACCCTTTGTTTGTGGGCTTGATCAAAGCGGCGATAAATTAGGTGTAGAAGCGAGCATAAAGCTCGCTTCTTTGCGATAGGCATACCTATTTATTATAATGGCAAGAATAGCAAAGAAGCCTTATCATAAGGGAGATATTTATGTTTACAACTAGAATCATCGATATAAAGGAAAAAGATCGCTATAATGGATTCGTCCGTTCCCACCCCAAAGGGCACTTCCTGCAGACCTGGGAGTGGGGGGAGGTAAAGCGGGGCATGGGTTGGCAGCCCCTGCCGCTGGTGTTGGAAGAGGATGGTGAAATAAGAGCAGCCCTGCTCATTTTAAAAAGGAGACTGCCCTTGCCCGGCATGAAAAAATGCATTTTTTATTCCCCCCGAGGACCGGTGGTCGACATAGAAAGCCTGGAACTATGTCAGGCACTCTTTGCCGGGGCGGAGCGGGTAGCCCGCGATCACGCTGCCATATTCTTGAAAATTGATCCCGATGTACCGGCCGGCGATAGTGGTTTCATGGATATTTTAGGTCTGTGTAAATTTAAGCGCAATGAAACCGGGCTGGATTTCGAAGGAGTGCAGCCGGCGTTTGTGTTTCGCCTGGATATCACGCCATCAGAGGTAAAGCTTTTGGAGAATATGCATTCCAAGACCCGTTATAATATTAAACTGGCCGGGAGAAAAGGTGTAACCATAAGAAACGCGGCCCGGAAACAGGATTTACGATCTTTTTATGCGATACTACAAGAAACTGCCGAGCGGGACGGTTTTTTAATACGGGGATATGAGTATTTTGAGATGATTTGGGACCAAATGGTGGAGAATGGATTAGCCCAGATATTTCTGGCTGAATTCCAGGGCCGGATTATATCTGCTACCCTGGCACTCATCCTGGGAGACAAGACCTGGTATTTATATGGTGCCTCCAGCAATGAATTCCGCAATGTTATGCCCAATTATCTTATCCAATGGGAAATGATCCGCTGGGCTCAGTCCCAGGGCTGCAAAATATATGATTTCCGCGGGGTATCCGGGGACATGGATGAAAGCAACCCGCTCTATGGCCTGTACAGATTCAAAAAAGGATTTAACGGTGATCTAATTGAATTCGTGGGTGACTGGGACCGGGTTTATTCTCCGACCTTCTATTTAGTATGGACCAGGGTCTTACCCCTCTATATGAAAATGGTGCGCGGGGTATTAAGGAACCGGGCTAGACGGGAGGAAGGTTAGGTTCAGATGGCAATGGACAAGTGGATTGAGATTGATGTGGAGGCAATCAAGAATAACCTTCAGGAAATCAGGTCCTGGCTGGATGAAAAAGCAAGATTAATAGCAGTGGTTAAAGCTAACGCTTATGGTCATGGGGCCCAGGAAACCGCCCGAATTCTGTGTCAGAACGGGGTGGATTTTCTGGCGGTGAGCTTTTTGTATGAAGCCATGGAGTTGAGAAAAGCAGCCATAAATACCAGTATCCTGGTATTTAGCCCGATTAGAAGCGAAGAAGAAGCTTGGGAGGCGGTCCAAAACCAGTTGACCCTTACGATTACCTCGGATGATGACAGGGAGTTGCTGCAACGAGTATGTGAGGATCTTAATTGCCAGGTGCGGGTGCACGTGAAAATAGATACTGGTCTGGGGCGCTTTGGGTTAAATGAGGAAGATTTCCTGCCCGTTTGTCAGAAGATATCGTCCAGCGAATATATGGACATGGAGGGTATATATACTCATACTGCCGACCCCTCATCCCCTGCTTTTACAGAGCGGCAATTTGAGCAATTTATGCAATTAGTCAACCGGCTGGAGCAAGCAGGAATAATTGTTCCGATTAAACATATAGCTAATAGTGCGGTCTTTCTCCGATCACCCCACATGCACCTGGATGCGGTTCGAATTGGTACCCTCTTATCAGGTCAACACCCGGTCGGCAACTTTCCTAAACGGTTACAGCTGCAGGATCCTTATACATTCAAAAGCCGCATTATATCGGTAAGGACTTTACCAAGGGGCAGCTTCTTGGGGTAC
>JBAYYO010000132.1:0-5878 GCA_041672985.1 Syntrophomonas sp.
AATACTGACTCCTTTGACATTTGGCACCATTGCCCTGGCTGAACCGGGGATAGCCGTGCTTTATCAAAGGGGGCAGTTCGGGGCTGATGAAGTGTTGAAAACCGCCGGGGTACTGGCTTACTTTAGTATTGGTATGCTGGGGGCAGGACTAAATGGACTTATTGCGAAGGCCTTTTACGCTGTCCAGGACAGCAAAACCCCTATGCAGATTGGTTTCCTGGCTATCCTGCTGAACATTACGTTTAGTCTATTGCTGATTAAATCAATGGCATATAATGGCCTGGCCCTGGCAACTAGTCTGGCAGCTATGCTGGTCGTAATTCCCTATGCTATATTGTTAAGAAAGAAAGTTGGGCAGCTCAACTATGGGCACGCGTTTATTATCCTATTGAAGAGCACTGGCGCGGCATTGCTGATGAGTATTGCCGCGCAGGTAATTTATCGGGTCCTGATAAACACTCTCACAAACGGTTTATTAAGCCAACTTGTTGCATTATTGATAGCAGTTGGCGGGGGTATAATTATTTATCTGGTTTTAATGTGGGTGTTGCGGGTAAAAGAAATAGCTGTTATCCTAAACAGCCTCATCGGCATTAGAAAAGAACTATTTAGAACGGGTTAAGGTATGAAGAGTATGAAGATAGGAATTGATGCCAGCTTTTTAAATCGTAGCCACAGCGGCGGTAAAGAGCAGGTGCTATTTAATTTGCTAAAGGGATTTCAAGCCCTGGGAAAGGCTCGGAACATCCATATTTTCGCCTATAATTATTCCGCAGATGTCATTAAAGGTTTAATCCCTGATGCTACCTTCACCTTTATTCCTTATAAAAATACTTCTTTAAAGAAGACGATTGCGGATAGCTTATTTAAAACCTTCAAGCTTACTCGTCTAGTGAAGCAGCACGAGATTGATGTGCTTTTTTTCCCGCATTATAATACCGGCTTAAAAAGGTTTGCAATACCCACGGTTGTATTACCGCATGATATTCAGATAATAAGCCAGGCCGGTCGATTTGGCCTTAAGGACCGAATAGTATACGGATTGCAGTACTACTTTGATTTTAAGCTTCGCACCAGGATCATCGCAATTTCTGATTATGATTACAGAGAGATAGTGAAGTACTATCCTCGACATCAGTCAAAAATCAGCAGGATTTATAATCCGATTGATACTGATTTCTCCATTCCACCGGGAAAATATATTGAAGTTGCCCCTTATTTATGCGCAATAAACATTGCATATGTGCATAAAAATACGATTACTTTAATCAAAGCGTTTGAAAAAATATTGCCCCAAATTGATCACAACCTGATCTTAATCGGCCGCGTCAATCAAGAGACAGAATTCTTGCAGACTTATGTAAGGGAACACAACCTGGGAAAAAGAGTAACATTCACAGGATTCCTGAATGATCAGGAACTTAACGAGGTATTATATCATGCTTCTTTGTATGTCAATCCTTCGCTTTTTGAAGGCTTCGGTATGACAGCCATCGAGGCTGCCATTCGCTGTGTTCCTGTTATATCATCTATGACAGGGGCTACGCCGGAAGTTACCAGGAATCTATTAAACTATTATCACCCTGCTGATGATTATGAACTTTTAGCGGAAAAGATGCTGGAGATTTTGAAGACAGAACAATCACTGCCAAAACTCGAAGCAATTAGAGAGGAATATCTGGCATGCTATGCTTATACTAAAGTCAGCCAGAGTTATTATGAGTTTTTTGAAGGACTGATGAAATGAAGATTGCTGTAAATCTCACTTATCTAAACGATGGAAAACAACCTGAAGGTATCGGTCAATTTGCATTGAATCTTTTTAAAGGCATGCAGGCTATTGGTAAGCTTGATAAAACTTTTCATCTATTTGTCGCGGACAGTTTCTACGAAAAAGGGGTTAGCTTATTTCCAGCAGCGGAGATTGTTCCCATTGGGGTTATTGGTGAGTTTTATAACTTAAACAAATATCATCGTTTTTTAAAATGGTTGTATATAGATCGGCACCTGGTACCTCACTTCCTAAAGAAAGCCCGTTATGATCTCTTATTTCACCCATTTAACTCAGTTAATGATTATATTAGCAATAAAGTCCCCACGCTTATTACCATCCACGATTTGTTCTTCAAAAATTATCCAGAGGAGTTAAGCCATAAATATTTAAAATATGTAAAGTACAGATATGAAAACTTAATTTATGAATCCAATCATATTGTTGTTCCTTCGCGATTTGTTAGACAGGATATTTTGAAATACTACCCTGCTGCAGACCCCAGTAAGATTACAGTTATTAATAATCCGATATGGATCGATTGGGAAAATACCAGGGAATTCCCGGTAATAAAGCCCTATATTTTAAGTGTAAATTCCATGCGCAACCATAAAAATCTCGTTACCTTGTTAAAAGCGTTCCAACTTATTCAGGACAAAGTAGATCATTACCTGGTCCTGACCGGGGGCAAAGGGGATAATCGCCTGGACCCCGAATTATATGCCTCTCAGAATAATATCAGAAAATTGATCGTGACCGGCTATGTATCGGATGACCACAGAAATTATTTATATCAGAATGCAGATCTATTTGTTTCACCATCACTTCATGAGGGCTTCGGTATGACACCCGTGGAAGCAGCGTTGTTCGAAACATCGGTGTTGACTACGCGTAAGACGAGTATACCGGAAGTTACCAGGAATATGGTAAACTATTATGAGCCTGCTGAAGATCACAACGCGTTAGCCGCACGAATACTGAACCTTTTAGAACATAGACCGCCCCAAAGCGAACTTCAACACATAAAGGAAACCCTGGCTCAGGAATATGATCCCAAGAAAATTGCGGCATTATATTTTGATCTGTTCGAACGTCTGGTCCGGAGGTGAACTATGAAACCGCTGGTGTCGATTATTACAGCTGCCTATAATTCAGAAAGAACGATTTATGAAACAATTCAATCGGTTATCCTGCAAAATTATGATAACTGGGAAATGATAATTGTGGATGATGGATCAACCGACCTCAGTGTTGAACGGATAGGGAATATTATTAAAGCAGAGAGCCGGATCAGGTTGCTTAAAAATAGCGTCAATAGAGGTCCGGCCCTATCGAGAAACCTGGGTTTAAAAGAAGCCCGGGGCAAGTATATCACCTTCATTGACAGTGATGATATCTGGCTGGAACAATTCCTTTCCAGTACCATATCACTGATGGAAAAAGAAGGTTATCCTTTGGTATTTTCATCCTATCAGCGAATTAGTGAAGATCGATGTGAAAACTTCGGGAACTTTATTGTACCTGATAAGGTGAGCTATTCTATGCTTCTGAAAACCAATTACATCTCGTGCCTGACAGCTGTGTATAATTCAGAAATAATTGGAAAACGGTACTTTAATACTAGCATCCTATTATTTGAAGATTATTTATACTGGCTGACCATATTAAAAGAAGGTTATGTAGCCCATGGACAAAAAGAGGTTTTGGCTCTGTACAGAATCAGAAGGGGTTCTGTTTCCAGAAACAAACTGGGCGGATATAAATATATCTGGGCAATACATAAAAATATAGAAAGAGTTCCCTTCTACAAGCGGGTGTATTTGATTATATGCTATGCATTGTACGGGATAAGAAAAAATTATCCGTTTATCTTTCTAAAATAGGCGAAATACAGCTTCAAATTATCCTCCGATCGACTGCCAGACTATTTATTAAGAGGTAAAAAAACATGGGATTTAAGGACAAATTTTTACTAGGCTTCTGGAATGTTGGAGTAGTGGAATCTAGTATTGATGATGTATTCAACAATCCAAATAACATGAAAATACGCTGGGTTCGGCATAGATATAGGGATCGTTATTTTGCAGACCCCTTTCTTTGTGATCAAGACCAAAAATATTACTATGTTTTAGTTGAGGAATATATATTTTACGAAGACAAAGGGAAAATATCTCGTTTAACAATTGATAAAAAAACCATGAAGTTGGTACATAAAGAACTTATTTTAAATGATAATCACCACCTGTCATATCCTTATATTTTTGATGATTATATAATACCGGAAGGATATCGCAGCGGTGCTACATATGCTTATAAAAAAATAAATGGGGGTGAGAGCTACCAACGAATCAAATTAATTGATAATGCCTTAATAGATCCAACATTGCTAAAGTATGACGATAGATTTTGGATTTTTGCAACCACCAAAGAAACTCCAAAAGATGCAGTATCAAAACTAAGCATATTCAACTCTGATCAATTTGGAGCATTTAACCCGCATGAAAATAATCCTGTAAAAATTGATATAAAATCAGCACGTCCCAGCGGTAATTTTTTTGAATACCAGGGTAAATTATACAGACCTGCAATGGATTGCGAGAAGACATACGGACATCGAATTAGAATAATGGAAGTTAAAAAATTATCAACACAAGATTATGAAGAGCAGGAAGTAATGGTATTGCCCAGCAAACATCCTTCTCCGTACAATATTGGATTGCATACTTTCAATGTATATGAAAATTGTATATTTGTTGACGGGTATGGTGAATATTACAGTTATTTACTAAAGCCGTGTTTCGTAAAGCTTAGAAAATTATTGCAGCTTATATTCAATAGACATGATAATAAAGGGAAAGAGATTATTTGCGAATTGGAAATATAAGGTTAATTAATATTTGCCAAAAGAACAATTACGGCCATTACCACTATATTTGGCGTTAAAATGCATAGAGGTAAGAATTACAACTCAAATGATGATTTATCAGGAAGTAATTGATTGAATTGCTTTTTAACTTTTTCTTTTTTTTCATAAAAATTGAATTCCGATATACTATCGTTAAGGCAAATCATTTTGTATTTTTTTGAAGACATAACATGGAATAGTTCCTCATCATTTTCCCCCAATAAAAAGAACCGCCCGCAATTAGTCCCTCTCGGGAAAAACCTCCCAGTCGCAAACTGCCAATAGGAAAAAACGTACTGATTAACATCATTGACAGTACGGAATTTATTCAACGATGTAGCATCTAGTATCTCAGGTTCTTTTTCCCACACTTCTTTAAATGTTGATTTCAAAAAAGAGTTCGGCAGATGAAAGTTATAAAATCCAGAAAAGCCCCCAACAGGGGCATAATATATATTATGCAATAAAAGCTTTCCATATTTTAAACTAAACCACTTGCTCAAATTTTTGTTCAAGACTTTTCTTTTTGAAAATTCATGATTAATAATCGAAAGATTATTAATTAAATAGTGAAAAAAAGGATCTTTAGGAACCCAAGGTACAAGGGTTGACATGATTCCACTGTCACAAGGAAGACCTTTTTTAAAAAAGTCTGTTGGCTGCATATAGTCCATAATGAATGTGTCATCGTTAAAATAAACAAATTGTTCTTCTAATCCTTCTATTCTATGAAGATTCAACTCAATAGAATGAGAACTGAATGTCGGGAGATATGCTTTGGGCATATAATCAGAATGCTTGACGATATTCAATTTTGTATGATTGATATTCAGCCACTTTGGTAAATGACCGCAGGTTACGAAATGAATTTTATTGACCCATGGTGTAAATTTCTCTACACCTCTAAACCAATATTGCAGGTTATCCCAATCTCTATATAAATTCGCTGTAGATTCATCTTCTCTTCTCAGATATCTATTTTTGATTTTTTGCCATTCCTTGTCATGTCCGTCAACCCAAGTAATTACGAAATCAATATGGTTATTCATCTCTTCCCCTTACATACAACGTTCTAACTGATTCCTGTTATACGTGCGATTTGCCCCTGCCTTAAACATTCACTTCTCTTAATCTTTTAACGTTCCCCTGCTTCTTTTATCCAAACATGGCCAGCAGGAAGCCCGCAGCCACTGCAGATCCTA
>JBAYYO010000133.1:0-5844 GCA_041672985.1 Syntrophomonas sp.
GTGATAAAATGCCTGGAGGTATACGATTGGCCGGGCAATATCCGGGAACTGCAAAACGTGGTGGAAAGAATCCTCTTAGTGGCCGAGGATGGCCGCATTACTATCGATTGCCTGCCCCCTGAAGTTCTTAATGAGGCGGTGGGCCATTCTCGCGACAGGTGGGAATGGATACCCAATTCATCTCGCATTATTCCGGGAGCAATGGCTGATCGCAGTACGCGCAGACTATATGCTATTGAACAGGAGAAGGAGAGAATAATCAGGGCGCTGGATTTGCATGGAGGGAATGTAAGCAGGGCCTCCATCGAACTTGGTGTGTCGCGTAATACGTTATATAGGAAAATGAAAAATTACGATATAACCAATTAAACCCAAAATTGTCCCGAAAGTGTCACGCCAGTTGCGGTCAATATTGCCAAAGATCAAAATGTGGCGGAGAGACCAGAGTAATACCTATCTGACCAAGCTGGAGTTGGCGGAGGTCCCCATCGGGAGCAGTCAAGGCCAGATCTTTTATTACCCGGCCTTTTCTGGTACGATATTTATATCACATGTTGATAATACAACAGTCAAAAGACGCGAAAGGGTGATGTTATGGAACAATTCAACTTCAATGAAACAAGAGAGGGCATGCTGGCTAGATTGGCATCCAGGGCAGAAAACTGCAGTTTAATAGATCAGGAATATTACAATAAATATATAGTGAAACGTGGACTGCGCGATATTGATGGTGTAGGGGTTTTGGTTGGTCTAACCGAGATTGGCGAAGTCCATTCCTATATTATTGATGAAAATGAAATGATTCCTGTGCCAGGCAGACTAATGTACCGTGGAATTGATATAAATGATATTGTAAGAGGATTTTGGTCTGAAGAGCGTTTTGGTTTTGAAGAAATTTGCTATTTGCTTCTGTTGGGAGATCTGCCTGATAGAAATGAATTGGAGAGTTTCAGCAGGCTGCTGGGGGAAAACCAGAGCTTGCCAGATGGGTTTGTGCGCGATATGATTTTCAAAGCGCCCAGCAAGGATATAATGAATGTAATATCCAGAAGTGTTCTGTCGCTATACAGTTACGATAACGAGGCCGATAACACATCGGTTGACAACGTATTAAAGCAGTCTTTGCGTTTGATTTCCTGTTTTCCATCTCTGGCGGTATATGGTTATCAGGCTTTTTCCCACTATCACCATAAAAATAGTTTATATATACACTCTCCCCGACCAGATCTAAATATCGCGGAAAACATACTGCGCATGCTGCGGCCAGACAGCAGTTATACCAGGTTGGAGGCCAGACTACTTGATCTAGCTCTGGTATTGCATGCGGAACATGGCGGAGGCAACAATTCCTCCTTCGTAACTCATGTTGTTACATCATCCGGTACGGATACCTATTCGGTTATAGCGGCAGCCTTGGGATCACTCAAGGGCCCCCGGCATGGGGGAGCCAACGCCAAGGTTGTGCAGATGTTTGATGACATTAAGCGAAATGTCAAGGACTGGGATGATGAGGAGGAACTCGAAGCCTATTTAATCAGATTGCTTAAGGGCGAGGTTTTGGACCAAAAAGGATTCATTTATGGGGTTGGACATGCTGTTTACTCTATATCAGATCCTAGAGCGATTATTTTAAAAAGAGCTGCCGGTCAGTTGGCTCAAGAAAAGGGATTGGAAGATGAATTTAAGCTTTATACAAATATTGAACGCATAGCACCGCAGGCCATTGCCAGTCTACGTAAGATATATAAAGGGGTTAGCGTCAATGTCGATTTTTATTCTGGATTTGTATACAAAATGCTGGAGATCCCACCCGAATTATTTACGCCGCTATTTGCTATCGCGAGAATTGTAGGGTGGAGTGCCCACCGCATCGAAGAGATCGTGAATGCCGGCAAAATCATCAGACCTGCTTACAAAAGCGTGGCCGAGCGCAGGGATTATATTAATATAGATGACCGCTGTATGGATTAGCCCTATATTTTTCAAGAAGGTATTTTGCCCAGTAGCTGATTTCCCAACGGGTTCTTGACTTACGCATGGGGTCAGGCTTGACTTATTGAGATTAGCTTGATAAGTCAAATAGTAATAACTCACAATAAGTCAAGCCTGACCCCATTCCTACGAAACTGAAGGGAGCATAGCCCGTGGAACAGACAATCAAGCAAATATTTGCCGAAACAAATATATCTATCCCATCAATAAAGGCGACCGCGCAACTATTGGACGATGGTAATACCGTTCCGTTTATAGCCCGCTATCGCAAAGAGGCAACCGGTGGTCTGGACGAAAACCAGATTCGTTTGATCGAAGAACGGCTAAAATTTCACCGCAGCCTGACCCAGCGGAAAGAGGAAGTTATTCGCCTTATTGATGAGCAGGGTAAACTCACCGAGGAACTGGTACAGCAAATTAAGCAGGCGACCAAGCTGATAGAAATAGAAGACATTTATTTACCTTATCGTCAAAAACGTAAAACTCGGGCTTCAACAGCGCGTGAAAGAGGACTGCAACCTCTAGCTGACTACCTGCTTGCCTTTACTGCTGAAGGGGATCTCGAGCCCGAGGCAGGAAAATACCTCACCGATCAGGTTCCTGCCATCCAGGCAGCTCTACAGGGAGCCATGGATATCATTGCTGAGCAGGTTTCAGAGGATGCGACCGCGCGGGGCTGGATAAGGCAATATACCCGCCGCAACGGAATTATGGCAGTCACCACCAATGATATTAGTAAAGAATCCCCCTACCGGATGTATTACAATTACCAGGAACCAGTGGCCAAGATTCCTCCCCATCGTATATTGGCTATCAATCGAGGGGAAAAGGAAGAGGTATTGAAAGTCTCGATTAGTGTTGCTATCGAAAAGATTCTGGATTATCTGCTCAGACGCCATATCAAACCAGGTGTTGCGGCCGTTTATGTTACCGAAGCTGTACAGGACAGTTACACCCGGCTTATAAAACCATCTATAGAGCGCGATATTCGAAGCGAACTAAGAGAGAAGGCGGAAGAACACGCTATTACTATCTTCGCCAAAAATCTCCATAGCCTCCTTCTCCAACCTCCGGTTAAAGGGCAGGTGATACTGGGTTTGGATCCAGCTTATCGTACCGGCTGTAAATGGACAGTAGTTGATGATACTGGCAAGATGTTGGAGGTAGGAGTGGTTTACCCCACCCCACCCCAGCGGAAAATCGCTGCAGCAGAGGCACGCCTGTTAAAATGTATTCAAGAGCATGGCGTGACAGCTATAGCTATTGGTAATGGTACAGCTTCCCGGGAGACCGAGCAATTTGTCGCCACGATGATTAAGAACAATAATTTGCAGCTTCACTATACTATCATCAGTGAAGCCGGAGCCAGTGTATATTCAGCCTCCAAGCTAGCGGCACAAGAGTTTCCCGACCTGGATGTATCGGAACGCAGTGCTATTTCGATTGCCCGTCGGGTGCAGGATCCCCTGGCAGAGTTGGTCAAAATAGAGCCTAAAGCCATTGGTGTGGGGCAGTACCAGCATGACCTGTCCCCCAAGAAATTGGACGCCAACCTGACTGCCGTTGTGGAATCAGCGGTAAATAAGGTGGGGGTTGAGCTTAATACTGCCTCAGCACCCTTGCTGTCCTATGTTTCGGGAATTTCAAACACGGTAGCCAACAATATAGTGGAATATAGGAACAACAATGGGAAGTTTAAAAAGCGCCAGCAGCTGCTTAAGGTGGCCAAGTTGGGACCCAAATCATTCCAGCAGGCGGCCGGGTTCCTGCGCATCTACGAAGGGGTCAACCCCCTGGACGCCACCGCTATCCACCCCGAATCATATGATCTGGCCGGGCAAGTGCTGGCATTTGTTCAAGCCAGTCCTGAGGAAATAGGCAGCACCTCTCTGCAGGCGAAGCTGGAGGGCGTAAATATATCAACTCTGGCCTCGAGTCTGGAAGCAGGCGAACTCACTTTGCGTGATGTGATTGATCATTTATTAAAGCCGCACCGCGATCCTCGCGAAGATTTACCGGCTCCCATTTTCCGAACTGATGTACTCAGTATTGAAGACCTTAGTCCAGGTATGTCACTGACCGGAACCGTAAGAAATGTGGTTGATTTTGGAGCTTTTGTGGACATTGGGGTCAAGAACGATGGGTTAGTTCACGTTTCCGAAATGGCCGAGCGTTACATCAGACACCCTCTGGAAATCGTAGCGGTTGGAGACGTGGTATCAGTGCGGGTGCTGTCAGTTGACAGGGAGAGGGGAAAAGTTGCCCTGTCCATGAAACCCAACTAAAGATATAAGCAGGGGTCAGGCTTGACTTATTGAGATCAGCTTGATGTTGCCAAGGGTAATAACTCCCAATAAGTCAAGCCCGACCCCATCCCTGACCCCGCTGCGTGCTGGGCTATAGTGGGAACATCGAGAAAAAGTCCGCATTGTTCAGCGTTTTACCTTTAGGCTGGTCTTCCCGTCTCTTATAGTTCATACATAGAGTCTCATCCTCGGCTATACCGGTTGATGCATTGGTGCTGGCACCTACCTGTATATTATGCAGAGTACAAGCGTTGTCTTTGAAATAGCTGCAACTGGTGACGTTACAGCCAATACTCTGACTTCCGTAAAGTTCACTCATAGAGAAACCTCCCTTTTTTTCTCTAGTTTGTGAAGTTATCGGAAAGTTATTCGTTGCCATTGCCAGCCACACCACCAGAGACGATAAAAGTCATCATGTCAGCACTATTGACATCTAATGGTTGGACTTGTTCCCGGGGAAAAATCAGCAGCTGCCCGGCAAAATTATAAGACTGGGGCACATAAACGGATACAAATTCATCCAGACCTAAGAAGCTCAGTGATTCACTGGTGATAAACCCCATAACATGGGCGTGACTTTCACCGGCAAGTTTAACCAGAACTGGTTTATCAAAGCTTTTCTTTTCACCCACAAAGGCACTGAGCAAATCTTTGACTGATCCGTAAAGAAGCTTCACCAGGGGCAGACGATTGAGGAGTCGATCTACCAGAACAAAAAGCTTCCTGGTGAGGAAGTTGGAAACCAGAAAACCGACCCCGATCGTAAGGAGCAGGGTGGCAACAAAGCCCACTCCAGGAATTACCCCCAGTCCTGGAAGGGGAATTTTTAAAAGACCATCTATATTTACAAATAAAATATAGAAGATATAGAAGGTCAGGGCGATAGGAACCATGAAGAGCAGTCCCTCAAAGAAATAACTGATTAGCCTTTTCATGTATAACCTCCTCCGTTCCAGAGCTATTTCTGCTGGCGACCAGCGTATGAGGTAATAATCTTTTATTACCTAAAGTCAATTATATCCTATAATATCTGCATCAAAACACGAAACCAACGACGCTTGAATAAACTCTGATAAGATTTTATCTATACAATGCCCTATGGGCATGAGATAATTAATACTTGACCCATCCCGAAGGCAATAAAAACAGGATAAACGGGTAAACTTAAGCTAAAGAAATATACATTTAAAGGAGAAGTAGAAATATTGAAAACATTCAGTGATTTACAGATTGCACCCATTATTATTGAAGCATTGGTTAATATGGGATTTGAAGAACCTACCCCCATACAAGAAATGACCATACCTTTAGCTCTGACCGGCCGGGATCTGATCGGCAGGGCACAAACGGGTACCGGGAAAACAGCTGCTTATGGAATACCCTTGGTCGATAGATGTGAAAATGACATGGAAGCAATTCAGGGGATCGTGATTACCCCCACTCGTGAACTGGCTATGCAGGTGGCCGAGGAACTCAATAAAATAGGCCATAATAAAAAGATACGGTCGCTGCCCATTTACGGAGGCCAGGAGATTGATCGGCAGAT
>JBAYYO010000134.1:0-5836 GCA_041672985.1 Syntrophomonas sp.
AATTCGATTGTTACAACAATAAAAACGATGTAAAATAATATTTCCGATATAAAACATGGCCAACATATTATATAACCAAGAATTGATTGGAATCCACCTGACTGGCTTCTTTCTTCAGCTATAAAAATTTAAGTATAATAAAATACTTGATTATTAGTATACTGGCTTTGAAAAGAAGATAGCTCAAAACAATAGCTAATACCCAGAAGATTACAGCGTGAGAAACAGGTCTTTTCCCTTTTTTATACCATAAATAGAAAATGCCGAGCACGGCGAGGAAATACACCAGACTATAAAAAAACAACTCATTATTTTTCCACATTATGCCTACTGCACGCCCTGCTAAAGTATAGTTTAGTTTAATATAAATACTTAATAAAAATATAGTGCCTAGCAAAACAATTAAACTCGATGCCCAATATACTATCCAAAATGATTTAGGCTTATCAAACTTTTTACGCAATAAACCAAATAACGCATATAAAATGATAATAGAAGCTGTGGCTATAACTGCATTAATAACCGCTAAATACTTATCTAACAATTCCAACATTTCGCTGACCTCATTTCTCACCATGCCCTAATCTAGTTTCCCGTTCTAATCGTCCTTTTGCAAGATACTTATATAATATACCTAAATTCAAAGGTAAATATTTTTTGTGATGGTGGCGCTAGTTTTATTCAGATTAGGTTATTGCTATTTAATTCACCTGAGCAAAATTTAGATTTGCACAAGAAGTCGCTGTCCATGGAGTATACCCAGGGGGGGTAGAAACATGATAGCTTACTGTTCTATATAGACCTGCTACTCCATTATAGTAAGCTGATGCATATGAAAGCGTTGAATTTGACGAAAAATCATAAGCACTTGATACAGTTACAATAGAACCACTAATATTTTTTTCTAAGGTTGATGTCGTGCTTAAATTTGAAGGTCCCGTAGCGACTGTCTTGCCATCATGAAATAGATTATTAGCAGGTCCAGACCGTCCAGAAGTACCTGTTACAATAATAATGCCACTCTTATTATTGTCAATGAATTTTGATTCGTTAGATACGGAGGTATCCTCTTGTCCAAATACAAATCGCATATTCTCATATTCTTTTAATACCTCAGCTGGAATAACTTCTCATATTTTAAAAAAACCAACAAATAAGCCCATTCTCTTAACATAATTACCACCATCATAAAAAAACAGTATATTTAGGGGATACTTAATAAAAACCTCCTTTCGTAATTATTGCTATAATATTCCACGTTTTCACCCTCCATAATTATTTGATTGAATAAATAAGTTTTTAAAAATCACCCCTTTCATAACATCATCTCCCTACCCAAACATATCTCTGGTTGTCCAAATTTTTCCTTTCATAGTATATAAACACTTTAAAGCAGCTTTTGTAACACCTCTTTATAAAAAAATATTTTGGGGGTAAAGAACATTAAGCATATTTTTACCTCACCTGATAAACTTGTATATATAATACTTATGGATATTTTTGGCGTAATTACATATATACTTCATTTAATAAGGGAGGTAGAGCAATGTTTCCTGTTATTAATGTACCCATGAATTGAGACAAAATTTTCGGAATTCTAAGTGAACCTGATAGAATAAAAGACGGGAAACCGTCAGGAAAGAAGGTTCACATAAAATGGGGCGAAGACAATTTACAGCTGAATTCAAAACGAAAATTGTGCTGGAGATTCTCAAGGAAGAAAAACAGATCGGCGAACTGGCAGCCGGGCATGGGTTAAGTCCCAACCAATTGCGAAACTGGAAAAAAGAATTTTTGGAAAACGCTGCAAAGGTGTTTTCAGAAAGCAAACGCGAGAAAGATCTTCATGCCAAAGAAAGAGCGCTGGATGAGGAACGAAATGAACTAATGGCAAAGGTCGGTCAACTCACGATTGAGAATGACTGGCTCAAAAAAAAATATGGACAAGTGCTTGGGAGTGACTGGCAGACTAAATCTGGTTACAAAAAATGATAAATTGTCGGTTACCAGGCAATGTGAGTTGCTTGAAATTAATAGAACCAGTGTCTATTATACGCCTGTAGAACAAGATCACGATCGCGAAAATGAGATCAAGAACAGGCTTGACTACGGGCATACCAAGATGCCCTATCTCGGGGTAAGGAAACTGCGAAACAGGCTGCAGATTGAAGATCACATTGCGGTTGGCTGTAAGTTGATTAAACGCTATATGGATGAAATGGGAATCTATGCGGTCTATCCCAAACCGAACCTGTCCAAGCGCAATATGCAGCACAAAATATATCCTTACCTGTTAAGAAATATCGATATTAATCGGCCTAACCATGTGCGGTCAATTGATATCACATATATTAGGATGGGCAGAAGTCATATGTATCTGACAGCCATCATCGACTGGTACGTCGTTATATTGTGGGATGGGAACTGTCAGACACTCTTGACACGGCACCTGTCCTGGTTGCGGTTAAAGAGGCTATCAGCAGACATGGGAAGCCAGAAATCATAAACAGTGACCAGGGTAGCCAGTTTACAAGTGACAATTACACAGTGTATCTAAAAAACGCAAACATCAGACAGAGCATGGATGGCAAGGCCCGTTGGGTTGATAATGTTATCATAGAACGATGGTTCAGGAGTCTTAAAACTGAGCGAATCTACCCCTATGAATATATGACACCGAGAGCCCTAAGGATCGGACTCAGAGAATACATCGAAGAATACAATACCGAACGGCCACATCAAACACATGACTACCTGACGCCAGAAGAAGTTTACTTAGGAAGAAAGGCGGCTTAACCGGATCAGAATTCCGCAATGTTGCTGTGGTAGGCTCATATCAATTGGAAATATAAGGTTCACTATCAAACTGAAAATCTTCGTCTTGAAAGGGGGACACTTTAGTATAGCAGGGCTGAAGTCTTTGAAGACGAGCGTAAGTATCTTCGCCACCTGCCTGCTGTGCCTTATGAAGTGGCTTCCTGGGAATACAACCATAAGGTATATCCCAACTTTCACATATGTATTGGAAAGAATTATTATTCAGTTCCCTACGCTTATGTTGGTCAGTACGCGGATATAAAGATAACGGACACAATCATTGAGGTTTACAACAACCATCAGCGTATTTCCACACATCCCAAATTTCCTGGGTACATAACTAACCAATACCACACACATAAGGAAGATATGCCGGATGCCTTCAACCAGCCGGAAATGAACGATATGAGGCTGAAGCAATGGGCCAGCAGTATCGGCCCTAAGACAAATGAAGTGATAGAACGCATTTTTAATGGTGTAACCATAAAAGAACAGGGCAACAACTCAGCCCTGTCAGTTTTGAAACTGAGCAGAACCTATTCCAATGAGCGCCTCGAAACCGCTTGTGAAATTGCCCTGCCCAATATTCGGATACCACGTTACAAACATCTTAAGTCAATCCTGGCAAGCAATCAAGACATTGTCTATCTCCAAAAGAAAAGCGGAGACATTACAGCTGCTGAGGCAAAGAACAGTTCCGGTGGCTATGTAAGAGGTCCCGAGTATTACGGAGGTAGTCATTATGATAAGTGATGAAACCAAGCGTAAATTACGTGAATTGAACCTTGATGAACTCATTGATATTCTTGAGATTCAGGATAACAGTCCCACACTTTACACTGGGATGGCTTTTGACGAACGTCTCAACATGGCCATCGACAGTCTTTATCAGCAGAAAAATAACAGCCGGGCTAAAAGGCTTATGAAACAGGCCAGGTTCCCTTTCAGTGATGCGGATGTAAATACCATCTATTACGCTGACAGAGGTCTTGATAAAAATCAAATTATTGAGCTTGCTACGTGCTGGAAAGTTAAACATGAGGGAGCTTTTCTCTCAACATTAAATTTTCAAAGAACGAATCTGTAAGCACCGCCCTTCGGGGCGGTACTGATAAGTGAACTGGTGGTTTCTTTACTGCGTATCGCTGGTTTTATAAAACTGAACTTGTGGTTCTGAAAACGCGTAATATGCAATAAAAGCGGGAATAGTGGCAGAGGCGGCAAAATATGAGTGGAGTAGTTATACTGAGTATGTTAATCAAAAATGCAGTGCAACGGATATAGAATTTATACTCGGGATATTGAATCCTGACCCCGGTAAAGCAGCAAGAATATTTAAAGAATTTATGATGGACGAAAACGAAGATAATTGCTTGGATATTACTGATAAGAGGAGAAAGCAGTTATCAGATGAGGAGGCTAAGATATTAATTAAAAAACTCTCCCAATCGGATAATGTGCTGATACTACAGCACATGAATAAAAATGAGCGTGATAAGATAATAAAGGATCTTAAAGAGACTGGTTTTTCAATCAGGCAATTAGCTCGAATAACCGGACTGGGCAGGCGAATAATTGAAAAAGCATAGAATCAGGAGACAGGGGAGGTGACAAGAGAACCGTCCCCTGTCTCCTTAATCCAGTGGATTGGTATACATGGCGTGATGAAGCTTTCGAGAAGGCTGAAAGGGAAGATAAACCAATATTCCTTTCGATTGGATATGCGACTTGTCATTGGTGTCATGTCCGCCATAGTAGACCGTCAAAAAGTACGATAAGACAGCTTAATTCGTATCGAATGGGGATATTGGTTTAATCTAATGTCCCTGTTTATATATAAACAAATATAAAACAAGCCGTTAACTTTATTGACCGGATAAAGCAAGCGGCTTCTTGCGTGTAAAGCATTTCTGTTACCATGACACGCCGAAAGCAACACAAAAAACGCAGCCGCAAAGCGAATAAGTCGGATAGCCTGTTTGACAGGCTGTCCACCGTTATTTGGTTGACCGTCTCAAAAAGATTTTAACTCGTTTGTTGATATTTAACTTTATTCTGGTTATAATATCATTGTTGGGTTAAAAGGAGGCGGGCCAATGGAATATATCACAGAAACACTTGGCGTTAACGTAGCGCGCGCTGAATGGAAGCAGGCAGACAAACTGCCGTATTTCCTGCTGGACGAATACCGCTTTGAAGCTGTCAGCATCGGCGGCACTCAGTGCCTGTTTCTGAAGCCTGCCGCTGAACTCAGCGCCATCAACGTAATTAAAAAACACTTGAAGCGGCTGCGCGAGATATGTGAATGGCCGGTCGTATTCGAGTTGCCTATCATTACCCGCCAGAGACGAACGTCGTTCATCGAAGCAAAAATCGCATTTGTTGTTCCGAGGAAACAGATATACTTGCCCTTTATGGGTGTTCAGCTTCAAGACCGCTGCGACAGCGAAACAGCAATCACGCCGGTTTTGGAAAAGCTTCAGCCCTCCGCGCAGATGCTTCTTTTCGCGTTCATCATAAGGAAAAATAAGCCGATGTATCTAAGCCACATGACAAAGTGGTTCGGTTTTTCGGCCATGACCATTTCCCGCGCGGCCAATCAACTGACGCAAATAGGATTAGCCTCGAAAAACAGCGACGGCGTACAGAAGGTGCTCGTTTCGGATATGACGCCGCAAGACCTGTATCAGAAGGCGAAACCGTATCTGATAAACCCAGTGCGGAAAACCGTCTATGTCAGCCGGACTGAGATCACGCCTGAGATGTTCCATGCGGGACTCAGCGCCCTTGCGGACAGGAGTATGCTCAATCCGCCCATGCCGGAGGTTTGGGGAACGGTGCAGTCCGAAAAAGCCGTCTCCAATGCCGGCGCGCGTCTGATAGACGCGGAGAAACAATGCGCGCTGGAGCTATGGAAGTACGACCCCCGCCTGATCTGCGGGGACGGAAAAGCGGATGCCCTGTCTCTGGCCGTCAGCTTGAAAGATGTGGCGGACGAGCGTGTGGAACAAATGCTGGA
>JBAYYO010000135.1:0-5822 GCA_041672985.1 Syntrophomonas sp.
ATACCGGTCCAGTCTCGCCGGTCCCAGCAATATCTGCCAACCGGCCGAACACTTTTTCAATATCCTCGGTCTTTACATCACGGCCGCCCAGGCCGTAAACAATATTAATCAAATAAGGCCGTTCCTTCAGATCATACAAAGCACTGCGGGTCTCGGCAAACAAAGGGCCACCACTTGCAGAAAAGCTCTCAGATTTATCCATGACAGCAACCGCCCTGGTTTTAGCCAACGCCCGGGCCAGTTCCTCTCCCGGGAAAGGACGGAATACTCTGATTTTAACAAGCCCTGCCTTGACGTTTTCCTCCCGCAGCTTATCAACAGCTGCTTTGGCAGTTCCGGCAGTGGATCCGATTAGAACCAGGGCAAGTTCCGCATCTTCCATCCTGTATTCTTCAATCAAACCATAACGGCGGCCGGAAATCTTTTCAAACTCTGCGGCTACCTCCAGTATGCGGGCCTTGGCCGCCTTCATTGCCTCAGCCTGCAGGACCTTGTGTTCCATGTAATAAGGACTCACATCGTACGGTCCTACCGCCAGCGGATTCTCTCTTTTCAGCAGATAGTTTTCCGGGTTATATTCCCCGATAAACTTGCGCACAGCATCCGTCTCCAAAAGTTCTATGTTTTCTACGGCATGACTGGTAATAAAGCCATCCATACAGGTCATCACCGGTAGGCGAACGCTCGGGGCCTCACCGATAGGCATGGCCATGAGGAAATTGTCGTAGGCCTCCTGATTATTTTCGGCATAGATTTGGATCCAGCCGGAATCACGTGCGCCCATAGAGTCGGAGTGGTCGTTGTTAATGTTAATTGGTCCTGAAAGGGCCCGGTTGACACAGGCCAGTGCAATAGGCAGACGGCATGAAGCCGCAACGTACAATATTTCATACATCAGTGCCAGTCCGCAGGATGAAGTAGCGCAGACGGATCTGGCTCCTGCAGCTTGTGCCGCAATACACACGGACATTGAACTGTGCTCAGACTCCACGGTTACATATTCAGTATTTACCTCGCCGTTGGCTACATAATCGGCGAAGTATTCAGGAATTTCTGTAGAGGGCGTGATAGGGAACGCTCCCATGACATCAGGATTTATCTGCTTCATGGCATAAGCTACAGCCTCATTGCCGGAAAGGGGTTTGCTCATTTGGCCATACCTCCAGATACCATTGTAATCGCCGGGAAGGGACATACGTCCTCACAAATGCCGCAGCCCTTGCAGTGCATATAATCGAAATCCAGACGTTTCCCGTTCTTCACCGGAATAGCACTGTCCGGGCAGAATGGAACACAAAGCATACAGTGTTTACATGCTTCCTCGTGGAAAACGGGCGTGTCGGTCCGCCAGGTACCAGTATTGAAGGCCCGTGCGGTTCCCGGTTCGCAGATCTCCCCGCCGGGGGTCAGATCCTGCCAGGGGGTATGTTCGTTGATATCTTTTGCATAAATCATCCTACCTGCACCTCCTCCATGGATTTTTTCAGTGTTGCCATGTTCCCCTCGATAACCTGGGGCTTGGCAGCAAATTTATGTTTAAAAGATTCTTCTATATCCGCTAGAAAACGCCCGGTTTCCAAAACGCCGCTCACCTTAACCGCAGCGGCCAGCATAGGCGTATTGGGGAAGTTTCTGCCCAGAGTCTCTTCCGAAATACGGCGGGCATCTATGGTACAGACTTTTCCGATCCATCCCCGGAGGCGGGGGCGCATCTCCTGGGGAGAGCTGGAAGTGTTAATGATTATGGCGCCGCCCTCTTTCAGTCCGCCGGTAACGTCGACGCTGTCCAGCAAACTTTCGTCAACCACGACCACATAGTCCGGATCGTAAATGTTGGAATGGATACTACACCGTTTTTGACTGATGCGATTATAAGCCGTAATAGGAGCTCCCATACGTTCCGGTCCATATTCCGGGAATCCCTGCACATATTTTCCTTCTATAGCAGCTACATCCGCCAACAGCAGGCAGGCCGTCTTGGCTCCCTGTCCGCCCCGGCCGTGCCAGCGAATTTCTACCATATCATTGGTTGCCATTGCTTTCTCCTCCAGTCATTATGATTGATAAAACTACAAGATAGGCGAGCCTGTACCCGCAAGGGGCAGGCCGCATCTCTAAGGAGCAATTTCCCAAGAGCTGCGCTCGCAGTACTTTGGTCCTTGCGACGATTTCGAGTGTTTTGCACGGGAAGAGTGCAAAATACCAAAAGGGTGCGGCTCGTGGCTATACCGGGAGCGTCCTCATGCCATAAATATGGCAATTCTATAAACTTACAAACTAAAAAAGCTTTCGTCCCACAAAGGGACGAAAGCCTGAAAGACATTCGCTATACCACCCATTAATAAAAGCATACCATCATATGCGTTCCCTGTGACGGGGGAACCCGTCGGAGCCTACTGGATTACTCGTTCGGTCCGCAGCTCAGGAGTGATTTTCGGGTTCAGACTACTAGTACCGGACTTACACCATCCCCGGCTCGCTGAAACGTTCGGCTGAAACGTACTCTCTCCGTCAATGCCTTTGAAATTTTTAATTACAAATAACTATACCCACTTGACCGTGTTTTGTCAATCACTGTGTCTATTTTCAAGTTAATTACAGGATCAGATAATATCCACCCGGTTATCGTGTCAAATTCTCCAGCATGGCTTCTGTATCTGCTCTGTCTCTATGTTTGCAATCTTTGATATGACAGGATATTGACTTGTTAAATCCAAAATGATTATATTAAAGTAGCATTAATAATATTTGTCTTGCTTGGGTCTTATATTATACCCCGGTTGACGATGTAAAATTCAATTTATCAGATCGAGAATAGGAAGTGCAAACTTGAAAGCAGATATTAATAATCTCTATAGCAATGATCCTAATGCAGTAATGATGACGATTCCCCAGGTGCAATCTTTATTAGAAGGCGCTGTCTATTATGGGCCTATGGAAGGAGCAGATACAAAATTATATGGAAAGCAGGATAAATGGTACCGCATAACGCTTCCCTGTTTAGCCTGCCTGGGCTTGACGCAATATGATTATGAATCCCCCATTGTGGAAGTGCTGGAAATCAACTCTGATGATCTATAATTAATCTCTCCGCCTCCTAAGCAGGATTAATAACTTATTGTTCACTTATATATCATCACTTAATCTTTCTGTCTCCTACTTGTCAATTCCCACCCGTCCCCCTGCTTCGAAATGGGTAAAGCCTCCCCGTGAAGAAAATATTAATCAGGCCTATAAAATTATTTAAGCAGTATTTAGGCCGGGTTGAATACCTGATTGGTACTGAGGAGTGGAAATTATATTTATAATAGTTGACATATGCTTAAAATGACTGGTATTTTATAATGAGCATACGCCCTATTTATAAAAGGCAAAAATGAGAGGGGAATAAGTAAATAAATATCGAAAGTAGTAATTTAAATATTTAATATAACTCCGAGTCAACTGCCCTAAGGGAATTATTCCACGGGCTTTAGGCCGATAGGGTATAGCTGGAAACGACTATGCCTCCCATTGTGGAAAGGGGAATGTCGTTGCCATTTGGGCAGCGTTAATTAGAGTTCGCAAATATTGCGGCCCGGTTCTTTTTCACCGGGTCGTTTTTTGTTTTTCAGAAAGGAGGACAGCAAGTTTTAACTGTAGAGGAATCTGAGGAAGTTAAATTTTGAGGAGGTATATTTTATGAAAAAATTCCTGAGTTTAATTTTATCTGCTGTATTACTTTGTGGACTACTCCTGACAGCAGGATGTGGGCAGCAGGCAAGTTCTCCCCCGCCTGAAGCGGAAAAGATTTCTTTTTCCGGTCAGACCTTAAATCTTTATGTGGCGGCCGGAATGAAGAAGCCAATGGACGTTATCATTAAGTCTTTTCAGGATGAAACCGGTGCGGCTGTTGCTGTAAATTATGGTCCTTCCGGCGGCCTCTTTGCACAGATTGAGCAGAGCCAACCCTGTGATCTCTATTATTCAGCTGATTGGCTTTATATTGAAAAACTTGAAGAAGCACAAAAAATTGAAAAAAGCAGTAAATTTTTAAAAGATAATATAGTTCTTGTTGTTTCCGAAACAGGACAGAGCAAGGTAACTAATATGGATGACCTGGCAAAGTCGGGAGTAACTGTGGTAATCGCTGACCCTCAGGCTCCGGTAGGAGTTTACGCCAAGAATTCGATTGAGAATCTGGGACTGTGGGAAAAAGTTTCGCCTAATATAAAGGCAATGCCGAGCACTGTAAATCAAGTAGCCATTATGATAAAAGAAGATCAACTGGATGCAGGCCTTATCTATTCTAGTGTTGCAAATGGTAATAAGCTGAAAATAGCAGAAGTAATCGACGAAAAATATTCCGGTGAGATAGTTTTCGGAACAGCGATTATTAAAGGTGGTCAGAAAGATCTGGCAGCAGCATTTGCCGATCATGCTGTAAAGAATATTGCAGAATTTGAAAAATACGGGTGGAAGGCTTATGAGTAAAGAAGTGGTTAAAATTTTCTTCCTGCCCCTGTTTGTGATACTAATTATATTTCCCGTTTTAGCACTGGTTATTAACCTGAGCATGGAAGGAATTATGGCCACCATGGCGGATCCTTTCTTCTGGAATAGTGTGAAAAATACTCTCATAGCAGCACTTTTAGCTGCCGGTCTGGCTTTGGCCGTAGCGGTCGGATTCGCTTACTATCATTTGTTTTACCGTGATTCAATAGTTTACAAGATTGCCAATTTATTCAATGATTTGCCTATCGCCCTTCCGCATACTGTGGCAGGACTAGCTCTGTTGCTGGCATTCGGAAGAAAAAACTGCGGTTTTTTAGGAGAAACCGGAGCAGCATTTACCCTTTTTGCAGTCATACTGGCCATGTTTTTTGTCTCCTATTCTCTGGCTGCCCGTACCCTGGTATCTGGAGTCAACCAAATGGAACCGGAGGTAATAGATGTAGCAAGAACCCTGGGCGATCATCCGGGGAAAGTTTATTTCCGGATAGTGCTGCCACTGATGGGAGAAGCTCTTTTCTCCGGATTTGTCCTGGGTTTTTCCCGCTCACTGAGTGAGTTTGCTGCCGTTATAATGTTTGGCGGCAACATGCCAGGAAGAACTCAGGTTCTAGCCTCTTATGTCTTTACCAAAGTAGAGACAGGAGATCTGGATATGGCTGTAACAGCAGCTGTATTCTGCGTGGCCTTATCACTTTTAATTGTCTCAGTACTGAGCTTTAGGAGGCGTAGTTATGCTGCAAGCTAAAGGTATCACTAAGAAATACGGTGGTCAGATTGTCCTGCAAAATGCCAGTCTGGAAATAAATAACGAAATTAAGGCGCTTATTGGTATTAACGGCAGCGGCAAATCGACTTTTCTGAAAATCATAGCCGGAATAGTTTCCGCCGATCAAGGAGATGTTCTGCTAAACAATTGTAATATTATCAAACTACCACCTGAAAGTAGAAATGTAGGTTATGTCCCGCAACACCCAGCACTTTTTCAGCACCTGACCGTTAAAGAAAACATTCTTTACGGTATGCGTAATGGTAAAGGCACTATTGAAACATATAATCAGATAGTAGAAATGCTTGATTTAAAAGAGGTTTTAACCAAAAGTCCCCGCACACTCAGCGGTGGTTTTCAGAGCCGTGCTTCTCTAGCCCGGGCGCTGGTCCCCCAACCGAAAATATTGCTAATGGACGAACCACTAAGCAGTATGGATGTTGTTCTCAAGGAACGGATTCTCCCTGATTTTCGCAGGGTACTTAAAAAACTTGAAATTCCGGTTCTTTATGTTACACATGATCCCTGGGAAGCAGAACTGCTGGCTGATAATTTTGCCATT
>JBAYYO010000136.1:0-5782 GCA_041672985.1 Syntrophomonas sp.
GCGACGGGATGCAGTATTGCAGCATTTGGCCGACCATGGTATCGGAGCCATGATTCATTACCCGGTCCCGCCCCATCTGCAGCCGGCCTATGCGGAATTGAAGATAGGTGCCGGCGCATATCCGATCTCGGAAATGATTCATCGCCAAGTTTTCAGCCTGCCCCTGTGGCCGCAGATGTCGCTGGCCCAGCAGGATTATGTAATAGAGATATTGAACGGAATCAGGTAGGGCCCCAACCACCGCTGCGAATCTGTCCCTAAAGCAGGAGATGCGCACCAAAAGAGCGCCGATGCAAACCCCCTCGCCGGTTGCGAATCTGTCGCAAAAGTAGGGTGAATGCAGTGGTTGGATGTCATGGGGTGCAAGGATAACCGGCTTAGGGGCGATCTTCTGGTTGGACGCCTGAATTTGGGCGTAGATTAAAGATAACCGCCTGTCGGATCAGAGGCGATTTGCTTGCCGGCCATGAAAGCGGAGGACATATATGACTTACCGAACCAATCGCAAGTACATACTTCTGGCCCTGGGGGTAATATTACTTTATCTGGCGCCGCTTTACATATGGGGGCAGGATGCCCATGTCTTGATTCTCGACAACGTTGATGGAGCAGTAGCGGCGGTAAAAGTCCTGGCGGAAAGCGGACAGATATTCGGCGGCATGGATGCCACCATATCCCAGGTAATGAACGGTCTGCCCCGCAATACCTTTGGCACCGAATTCAACCTGCAGGTTTTATTATATTGGGCCCTGCCGCCTTTTATGGCCTATGTTGCTAATCTGACTCTGATGCACCTGATTGCTTTTGCCGGTATGCTGCTGCTTTTGAGGAGGCATATCCTGCCGGAAAAGAAGCATGAGTTTATTGCGGTGGGGGTGGCCTTGGCTTTTGCCTTATTGCCGTTCTGGCCCTTTGGAGGCTTGAGCGTGGCCGGACAGCCGCTGGTTTTATATGCATTTTTGAACATCAGGGCCAAAAATGACCGCCCGCTTGATTGGCTTATTTTGGCCCTGGTGCCCTTCTATTCCAGCCTGGTTTTCAGCTTCGCTTTTTTCCTTTTCTTGATGGGGCTATGGTGGCTGTATGATGTAATCGTGGGGAGGAAGATCGATACTCGTTGGCTGAGCGCGCTTATTTTCATGGGACTGGTGTACATGCTGGTCGAGTACCGTCTGATTTACAATACCTTTTTTGATGCAGGATTTGTGTCGATCCGCAGCGAGTTCCCCTTAAGCCGCATCCATAGTTTGAGTACCGCCCTCAAAACCTGTATCATAAACTTCTTCTATGGTCAGTTTCATGCCGCCAGCTTACAGCAGTTGGTCATCATCCCCTCGGTGGCTCTAGCTCTATTAGTGGCCGGGTTTAAAAGGAAAATCCCTGCTCTTTTGGTGGGGTTGCTGTTCCTAACCGGAATTATCTCTCTGTGGTATGGTTTCTGGTTCTATGATGGCTGGATTCCCGTCAAACAACAGGTTGGTTTTCTGCGCGAGTTTAATTTCAGCCGCTTTCACTGGCTGCACCCTCTGCTGTGGTATCTTATCTTTGCTCTGGCTCTGAAGATTATCGCCGGTAAAAATCGAGCGGGGAAAGTCTTGGTATCGCTGCTGTTGGTGGTACAAATAGGTTTTGTGTTTTACCATAACGATGGGATTGCGGAAAGAAGGGCAGGCAGCCCTACCTACCGGGAGTTTTATGCTGAGGAGCAATTCCGGGACATTAAGGCTTATATAGGTCGGGATGAACAGGATTATCGGGTGGTAAGCATCGGAATTCACCCCAGCATCAGTCAGTATAACGGCTTCTATACTCTGGACGGCTATGCCAGCAACTACCCTCTGGCTTATAAGCACGAGTTTCGTAAGATAATAGCTCCGGAATTGGACAAGAGTCCTTTTTACCGGGATTATTTCGATGCCCTGGGAGGTTCCCGCTGCTATATTTTTGTAGAAAAGTTAATGTATAACAGCATGATGAAGAAGGATGCCGGGATCAAGATCGAGAAATTAGATATAGACACGGTACAATTAAAAAAGATGGGGGGAGAGTACGTATTTTCAGCTTTGGAAATTATCAATGCGCCCGATATCGGCCTGAAGTTGCAGAAGGTCTTTGATGATGACCATTCGGCCTGGAGGATATATTTGTATGAGGTTTTATAGGGAGGGAATCAAATTGAGAAAATATTTGCTGCCGCTGTTGTTGGGGTTATTGCTGCTTACATCGGCCTCGATGGCCCTGGGTGCAGAAGATGCAGAGCTCGGCCAGAACGGGCTGGATGGTTACCCGATAGAAACGGCGCAGGGCGCAGTTAAGGAGCAGCCCTATCAGAACGGAATGGATGGTTACCGGATAGTGGTACCGGGAGATTGGATTATCGATGACAGTCACAAAGGGACTATGACCAGGCTGACCGCGCCGGATGAGAAGGCGGTAATCAAGATATTTGCTCAGCCCCTGCAAGGCATATCGGCAGCTGATTATATAGAGTACGGCAATCGCAACATTATTCAGCAGAAGGACGGGGTCAAGCTGCTGGCCCAAAATCGAAGCCCCGTAAACGGTATCCGGGCCTACCGATTGATGTGGGAACGGCCTCGGCTTAGCAATATTGAGAACGATTTAAATATTTATCGGGAAATTGATCTGATATTCTCTGGTCAGGTATATACGCTGGTACTCAAAACCAATTATGAAAATTATGAGCGCTATAATCCGGTATTTGACAGTATCCTGGGCAGCTTCCAGCGGGTGCCGATCGTACCCGAGTACCCGGTAGTCGAGTACCAGGCTATAAATGACATAGAGTTAAAGGGTAAGACGATGCAGATAGATATTCCCAAGGACAAAATGATGTGGGGTATTTTCCACCCCCTCTTCCATCCCTATGTGTTTTACCCCCAGGCTATCAAGGATTACAAGGATTATGAGGATTCGCTGGGACACAAGTTCGAGTTTATTATGACCTATACCGAGTTTTATAAAGCGTTCCCCGCCCAACTGGTGGCTGACACCTATGCGGATGGGAGAATAATGATGATGACCTGGGCCCCCTTCAAGGAGCAGGGGCAGAACGATGTTCTTATTCCGAGCATTGCTAATGGAGATTGGGATCCATATATAAGCGAGTGGGCACGACAGGTTAAGAATGTGGAAGAACCCGTATTCGTCCGGTTTGGCAATGAGATGAATGGGGACTGGATTCCCTGGTGCGACTGGTTTTTCAGCAAGGATGCGGACCTGTATGTGCAAGCCTGGCAGCGGATCCATAAGATTTTTAAAGAGCAGGGCGTTGATAACGCCATATTTGTATGGAATCCCCATGATCGCTCTTTCCCTGATTTTAAGTGGAATAGCGCCGAGCTCTATTATCCGGGCGAGGAGTACGTTGACTGGGTGGGTCTGACCGGGTACAACAACGGCACCGGCTATTACGGTGAAACCTGGCGTAATTTTAGTGATATATACCAGCCTATCTATAATGAATACCTGCTCAAATATCCCGGCAAGCCTTTTATGATAACCGAATTTTCCAGCAGTGAACTGGGCGGTGATAAGATAGCCTGGATTAACCAGACTATGACTACTCTGCGCTGGTATCCCAATATCAGGATGGCGGTCTGGTATGATCAGACCGATGGGAAGAGATTGTACCGCATTGACTCCACCCCGGCATCCAAAGAGGCTTTTCGGCAGGGGCTGACTAATCCCTATTATCTGAAAGATGGTATCAAAATTCAACCGGCAGACGGAGTTAAAAAATAAAGATTAACTTATAATATCGGGCAGGATTTTAATAATTAAAAGTAGAAATAATAGGCGATTAACTTATAATATGGTAATGAAGGGGAACTCAAGTATTAAAAGGGGGCAGAGGAATGAAAAAATGGGTGGCAATTCTATTGATGGTGGGTTTGATGGCGGTGGGCCTGATCGGGTGTGGCAGCAAAGACCAGCCCGCTAACGCTCCGGCCCCAGCAGACAAGCAGACGGAAACCCAATCCCAGAGTGGCAATGATCTGAG
This sequence comes from Syntrophomonas sp., assembly GCA_041672985.1. Taxonomy (GTDB): domain Bacteria; phylum Bacillota; class Syntrophomonadia; order Syntrophomonadales; family Syntrophomonadaceae; genus PHAA01. The sequence continues at coordinate 4,025 of JBAYYO010000136.1, forward strand.
CAGTATTATGAAAAAGGCCAGTCAGGCCAAACAGATGTCCTTTGATATGGTTATGACAATGAGCGGTTCGGATAAAAATTCGGTTACCAGCAAAGGGAAGATGTACGTGAGCGACAAGAAACTGCGCATGGAGCTGGAGACCATGGGTATGAAAATGATAACCATCAGCAATGATCAGAAGGAATTCTATCTATACAATCCAGATGAGAAGACCGCTTTGAAGATGACGGCTCCGCCGGAGTCAGCTGATGTTCCCAACGAATGGGCTCGGGAGGATGGAGATGTATCTGGGTTTACAGTTGTTGGGGAGGAAAAGAAGGATGGCTATGACTGCGTGGTGGTAACTTTTACTGAAGATGGTGCTGAATCTAAGATGTGGATCCGCAAGGATATTGGTATGCCGGTTAGGTCCGAAGTAACCTCGGCAGAGGGAACTATGGTGGTAGAATATAAAAACTATAATATGGGGGCCCAACCAGGCAACCTATTTGAGATTCCAGCCGGCACACAGATTACAACGATGCCCAGTATGCCGGACATGTCCCAAATTCCTAAATAAGCACGGCTGAACCGGGCCCCATACGGGGTTGCGCCAGAAGCAGGGGATTTTCCCCCTGCTTCTGCCTTTTCTGGAAGGCAAGTGGGGACAAGGGGACAGGTTTAGTGTCCCCTTGTCCCCTTTTTCGCATCTGTGCTATATTTTGATTGACCCTGGAAATCCTTAGAAGGTATAATAAAACAATGGATTGACCGGCGGGTCGGAAAATGAGGAGGTAAACGGGTGAATAGACGGAAATGGTATTTGGTGCTGGTAATTGCTCTGTTGATGGCATTGCTGGCGGTGAGTGGGTGCAATAAAACTACGGAAGTGGTTAAGGAATCGGAGCTAACAATCAATACTGCACCGGTACAGGTACAGGACCTGACCAAGCGGGTGAGTTATTCAGGAGTTGTGAGGGGGCAAAACGAGGTCTATCTCATGCCCAAGGTAGCAGCCCGGGTTACGGGTATTTATGCTCAACCCGGTGATTATGTGAAGGCGGGGCAGACTCTGATAACTCTAGATAATACTGACTTCCTAGCCGGAGTGCAACAGGCGGAAGCGGGTGTGGCCTTGGCTCAGGCCGGGTTGCGCAATAATGAGCTGCAGGTGGAGTCAGCCCGGGCAGATTTTGCCAGGGCACAGAGCCTCCATGAAGCGGGGGCCATTTCTGCTCAGCAGTTGGAATTAGCCCGTTTGAAATACGAATCGCTTACGGCAGGCAGTGCTCAGGCAGCTGTAGCGCAAGCCGAGGCAGGCTTGCAGGCAGCTCGCACTGCTTTGGATAAATGCGTGATTAGTTCACCTATAAATGGGGTTGTAGGAAGTATTGGGCTGTCTCTGGGTGATAGTGCTAACCCCGCGGTGGCCGCTGCGATTGTTAGCGATACCACTGCTCTGGAAATTGAGGTAATGGTGAGCGAAGCGGAAGTCAGTTATATACAGAAGGACAGCGAGGTTGATGTTCAGGTGCAAGCTGTCCAGGAGGAGATGTTTAAGGGCCAGGTGGCCAGTATTGCCACGGTAGCCGATCCTGCCAAACATAATTATGTAGTTAAGATAGCCCTGCCTAACCCTGATGGACGTATCAAGTCAGGCATGTTTGCCGAGCTTAAAGTCAATACGATCAGCAAGAATGGGGTTACAGCAATTCCGCTCAGCGGGGTAATTCCCAAAGGCGGACGGGAGATAGTTTTTGTGGTGGACCAGGACAGCCG
>JBAYYO010000137.1:0-5772 GCA_041672985.1 Syntrophomonas sp.
ACCAATTGTTATTTCTGTTTGCAATTGCCTTCTTGAGTGCAGCCGCTTTATCAAACGTTGGCAATTGGTTGATTATGCCGGAATTGTGGGAACAACCTATTCCGGAAAGAATCAGAAATGCAGGCTTAACTTATTACTTCGGTTTCATTGGGTTTTTAGGTGTATCTTCATTGCTGCTTAAAGTCTTTAAATATGAAGTAGGTAAATGCATCAATTATATAATACCATCACTGCTGTTATTTCACTCGTTAGGCCGATTAGGGTGCTCTTTTGCGGGATGCTGTTATGGAAAAATAGTTAACTGGAAGTTATTGATATAACGAGATTCCCAGCCCGGGAAATTGAAGCATTTAGTTTAGTTATACTGTTTTTAATTCTCCAATTTTATGTGCAAAACAACAGGCTGCTTTTCTACTTGTATACCTATCCGATTATTAGGTTTTTTCTGGAGTTTGGCAGAGGGGATTATAGAGGCGAATTTTTATTTGGTTTACTCTCCCCGGCCCAAGTTATTTCGATTCTGCTTATAACTTCAGCAACGATCTATGTTGGGTTAAAAAAATATAAATTCAGGAAATGCTAGGAGGAATGAAAATGGTGTATTGTCGAGACTGTGGTTTAGAAATAAGGGAAAACGCTGAAATTTGTCCATCATGGAGTGCGCCAGCGCCCGGCTAAACCAGTAACGGGGCCTGGAGGTAAGAATAAAGGTGACAGCGGGGATCTTTGCATGTTTTTTGGGAGGCCTTGGTGTTCACAAATTTTATATGAATCAGCCCGTTTTGGCAGTACAGTGCTATAGTTGCTGATGGTATCGGTGGTTCAGCTGCTAGAGAGGTTGCCAGTAAATGTCCTGAATAATACTTAGTATCTATATATCGTTGCATGTTCAGGGGACTATCATGTATATTCTCGTAAACCTGTTTTGTGATATCAATAGTGGATTGTATGATTATTAAGTTTTTGGAGGGGTTAGAGATGGTAACAGTATTATTAGCCAATGGAGCTAATCCGAAGGGGAAAAACACAGCTTATGGTTACACAGTTCTGGGAGACGCAGTATTCGGGGGAATCCCTGAAATTGTAGAAATGTTACTGGAAGCCGGTGCAGATGTCACCGCCAGAGATGTTTACGCACAAACTCCTTTATGTTATGCCATGGGTGCGTATCCTACGAACGGAGGTACTGACGCACAAAAGGCTGAATGTGTCAAAGTCATTCTTGGTGCAGGTGCTGATATAAATGCGCGATCTAGTGGTGGTTCCACTCCATTGATCCAAGCAGCACGGTGGGGTCAGATAGAATGTATGAAGGTCTTATTAGCCGCTGGGGCAGATGTGACACTTAAAAATGATTCAGGATATACTGCACTCGGGCTAAGTGAAACGCTAATGAAACGAAATGTTAGCGATTTGCTTCGCCAATACGGTGCTAAGGAATAGGTTGTAAGTAGTTATGTTCCTTATTTCGGGGTAAGGGGGAGAGGTGAGCGATAAGAATTAATTAACGCAGATAGGATCTTTGAATTTTATTAATCATGAGGAGGAAATAGTATGTCTAATAGTACCGGTGTGCAGGATTTGGTTAATATAATTTCAGCCAGTAACCCACAAGAACTAATTAACCTACTTATTATTTCCGCAATAATTGCTGCCGTCTTACTGATTATAGGGCTTAAAACTAAAAGCATCATGCTTGGTATATTTTTAGGGTTAATATTTATAGCTTATGGTACTTCCGCCTACGTTGAAGCAAGTTCAATCAGGGATTCCTGGGAATACATATTTTTGGATCAAGACTACAGACAACTGGTCGAATTGGTGTTAATGGTTGGGTATTTCTCATGGGTACTAGGTGCAATAGTAATAATATCACCTATTATAAAGCAATTCACTAAGCCTAAACCGGGTGTTCTACATCAAAGCGAAGGGCAGAGATTTTGTGCTAATTGTGGAGCGATAATGAATAATGAAGCCCAATTTTGTTCCAAATGTGGTGAGAGCGTGGGAATTTTAAAGTAAATAAAAGTGTAACCGTCAATCATAAATGAAAAAGGTTGAATTGGATAAAGCGCTCAAGCCTACCAAAATAACAGATGCAGTGCATTTGAACGGATCAAATACATCACCACCAGCAAAAGAAAATCCTGATATATCATCTGTGCCTATTGAGCAATCTGCCACTACAGTTAAGCCACGTTCAAACTAACCTAGCCAGAGGGTAGAACAATATAACGGTGGTTCTCGTAACGATATAGAAACTCAGTTTGGGGGGAGGAATGTTTGTGATGAGTAATTGCAGTAAGTGCGGCAAGCAACTGGCAGCAGGTGACCGTTTTTGTGTCGGTTGCGGGGCGCCCGTGACCGGGCAGCCGGGGGCGCCAAAGCTGCCTGAGAGGAGAGGACAGGGAGATAGTGTTCAGGCAAGTTTCGGGAGTATCAAAAAGAGTAATACCACAGCTAAATCAGCAATTATTATAGCACTAATTATCCTGTTTGCAGGCGGCGGATTGTGGTGCTGGAAGACTTATGGGAGCACTAGAGTCAGGACCCAAAATCAGTTAGACCTGGCCGTAAAGTATGTGAGCGATAATGACTTTGAAAAAGCTATATTGGCATACAATGAAGCTATTAGTATCGACTCCAAGGACCCACGACCATATCAGGGTTTAGCCAGAATATATACCCTGCAGGGAAAATACGACGATGCCCAAGATGCATATGATAAGGGTTTGAATGCGGTAAGCAATGATAATAAACAGACACTCCAGTTAGGCCTGGCCGGAATGTACATAGACCAGAATAAACTATCTGAAGCTGAGAAAACCTTCGAAGGGATAAAAACCAGCAATCCCAATTGCCTGGAAGCATATTGGGGTATAGCGATGATAAATCAGAAAAAGGGGGATAACGGCAAAGCTGAAGCTATTTTATATCAGGCTGTAGAAAAGAACCCCAATGAATATAGGGGCTATAACATCCTGGCTTTATTCCTGCAACAGAACGGCAAGTCTAAGGAGGCTTTTGACAATCTGATTACGTCCCTCGAGTTGGAAATAAATCAGCAGGAAGCCTATCTCGTTTTAACCGATGTTTATCAGGAAAAATGGCCTGAACTGTTGGCCCAAGCCGCTAATCTTTCCAATCAGCAGGTAGCGTCCATGTTGAAATTCTTTAGCTTCTACAGCGCTGGGGACAATGAAAAAGCCATTCAAATCTACCAGGAAGAACTAGCCCGGCAAAATAGTAATCAAAAGGTACATATCCTGGCAGCGACTGCCATGTTAAAGGTGGGAGATAAAGCTGATGCTGAGCAACTAATCAAGCCAATAAGTGAAAAGAACTTGAGTAGTTGGTTGTTGGGTGACCTGGCCTGGTATTACCAGACCTCAGGAGATAATGCCCGGGCAAGGGAATATGCGATTAAAGCTCTGGAATCGGATGGTACCAACTTAGATGTTATTGCCTTACTGCAGACTTTGAATACCGATGAGGCGAGCGGTAAGATATATGCGGCTCAGGCTTTGCTATACAACTGGAAGCCAATCGATGCCGTTAAACAAGAGATGCAGACCAAAGGAATCACCATGGAAATATTGAAAGATTTCATGCCGGCTAAGTCAGAGTTAACAGAAAAGGGCCAAGAAGCAGTATTGCCGGAAGTTAATACTAAAGAAGTCCCAACTGTTGAGGCTAAAGAGCCGGCTAACCAGGGGAACGTTAAAATGGCGGGCAACAAAGGTCGCCCCTTTAGCCAGCCAAAACGAGTCGCTTCCCCAACCGATAGCGGGACCGTTGCTTATACTACAGCAACAAAAAATGCTTTGAATTTGTATATACAAAGAAATAACCAAAGTGAGCAGATCACCTCTTATGAATCGGTAAGCGAGTACTCGTTCAATGGGGTGGGGGATTTCGATTGGTCGCCGGATGGGACTAAAATAGCTTTCAGCTATTGCCAAAATTATGGAGGCGTATCTTCAAACCCAAGTTGGTTTTCAGGACTTGCGGTTTACGACCTGGGCACCAAGAGTACTAAAGTTCTGATAAAGCCAAACTCCGGTAAGGGTGCCTTCGGGCCGCGTTGGGTTCAGAAGAACGGAAGCCTGATGATTGAATACGAAACTATAGTTATGGGTGAAGAGGTTTTTACTGAGCCAGGCGAAGTTGGACACTGGTACGAGGAAGATGGTAAAACATATTGCTTCGGGCAGGAATACTGGATTGAAAGGCGTTTGATCAAATACTGATTAGTTTAAAGAGATCAATTGCCAGATATTATATTCTCCATGGTTCCTCTTAAACCTTCATAAATCTTTAACATTTGAGAAAATTTTCCGCATGTAACCTCCATTCCCGTAACAATTATAACGTGGCATGGCGAAAAACATTGGAAGCAAGCGTGTTTATGAATCTACCAACTACTGGGACAAGGAAAAGCAGTAATCCAGAAGCAAGCGCGTTTGTATCGGCAAGCTTGATGATGACGGTAATTTGATTGCTTCAAAGCGCCTCTCCGAGCAACAAGTGGCAATTCCGATAAAACCTGGACCAATACCTGCCACACAGGTAAAGCATAGTTAGAGCAGAACTTGGTTGTTCAAAGCATTCGATAACATCAATAAGAGCCTCGGAGTTAAGCCGCCTACCTCGTTATAAATTATCGGGAATTTAGGATGAAAATGCCCTCCCAATTGATGAAAAACTTGAAAAGGCGATATACCGAGCTTCGGATCTTAAACAAATTCGCTGTTTAGTGAGGAAGAGCAATAATCACGTTTGTGGATGAGCCTGAGCAGTACCGGTGGCACCCTTGTCATCACCGATGATCCGCAAAGTGTTCCATGATTTGTGCCCAAATACGTTGTGTTTCATGGAATTCATAAAAATGCTTTTTGACATTTCTATTGTATTTCTCCAATTCAGCTAAGACTTTCATGAAATCGGGCTGTCCGAAATAAGCGCATATTTTAGGCAAAGTCACGGTAAGTTGTTCGCGCATCTCTTGAATCTTTTCCTCATAACGATCCGGCTGGGTGATATAGAGCAGTAATGGCTTATAACGAATCCAACCTATACAAGCCTTGTAAAAGCGAGTGATAATCTGTTCGCTATCAGCTTTGATGAACTTCAATCGGATGGGGAGAACACCTTCTAAAAGGTGATTATAGGTAGAAAACCCGTCGTGGAATGTGTAGCATGGTACCCTCAAGACTTTTCGTTCGCTTAGGCAGGTACTTAAAAAAGTATCCTCTCCCCTCGCTCCTGGTGGATTGTAAAACGGAAATATACGGCCAGGATCGGTAAGGTTAATACACAGATTTGCGCCGGAGATGAATTTGGCATGGTTTATTTCCTGCACCTCTATAGCCTCATTGCTAGTCAATATCTTGGTATCGGCATAGGTCACCCCACCGTTTTGCATAACGGCTTTCAAGGTATCCCAGTTAACGATATCATTGCTGATAGCCTCAATAAAAGAACGGAAATCAGCTTCGGTCAAAGCATCATTAAATTCCATATAGGGAATAGGCGATATGTAACCACAGTGATGTCCGTGGGTGATATCCGCTTGAGTGATATGTTTCAGATGGGTTAACAGAACATGCTGGCCGCCCCAAATTGCAGTGCTGCGCGTATTGGTCACTGCCATGGGGTATTCGTCATCGTCCAGAAAAATCAGATAATCCATATTGTGCTTTATAGCGTTATAAAGCACAGCGTTACGCTTGGCTGCATACCCCCTGCCAAAAATCATGCGAGCTTCATCAA
>JBAYYO010000138.1:0-5722 GCA_041672985.1 Syntrophomonas sp.
CCTGCCTGCAGCAATTTCCAGGGATAAATATATTTTTTATCCTGGGCGTTGACGCCCTTCTGTTGATGAACACCTGGAAAGACGTTGACCGCCTCGCCCAAATATGCAGTTTTATTGTGGTTACCAGACCTGGTTACAAGTTAAACCGGGAGGATGAATGTTTCCGCGGGATACCGGCGCTAATGTGGGAGAAAATGCTATTTATTACGGTGCCGGGGCTATCAATTTCCTCCAGCAATCTAAGGGAAAGGGTAGCCCAGGGAAAAACGATTAAGTACCTGCTGCCTGCGGCAGTGGAGCAATATATTTGGGTAAACAATTTATACCGGGACGAGGAAGCATCTCATGTTTAATGAAGCCCAGGCAGAACAAATAATTAAAACCAGGTTGTCAACTAGACGATTTCAACATAGTATGGGAGTGGCCCGGGCAGCCCAAGACTTAGCGCTTAGTCATGGGGTTGATGGTAAGGAGGCTTACCTGATAGGAGTTCTGCACGATTATGCCAAAGATCTGACCGGAGCACAGCTGCTGGCGATAGCTAACGAGGCCAATTTGATAACGCATCCAATTGAAAAGGAGGCCCCTGATTTATTGCATGCACCGGTGGGAGCCTACCTTTTGGAGACGGAAATGGGGATAAGGGATTCGGAAATCCTGGAAGCGGTGCGGGTTCACACCCTGGGTTCAATTAACATGAACCGGTTGGACAAGATTATTTTTTTGGCGGATATGATAGAGCCAAGCCGCGATATGTACCCTGACCTGGAACGCTTACGCAAATTGTCCCGCCTCGACCTGGATGCAGCGATGCTCCTGGGACTGGAATCAACTATTCGTTATTGTATCCAGCGACGGATGCTTCTCCACCCTCGCACGGTTGAGGTCCGGAATGTATTTTTAAAGGATATATTAGGCCGAGAATCGGAAAAATAGTAATAAGAACAATGTTATAATAGATGACAAGGGTTCCATAATTCCATTATTTATATGTGTAGGAGGGTTCTTATTGAACACAGAAGACAAGCTTATGCAAATGGTTGCTGATGCGGCTCTGGAAGAGCAGGCCATTGATCTGGTCGTACTGGATGTTAACGAGAAAACGATTATCGCCGATTATTTTGTGATTTGCAGCGGTCGCAACATGGTTCAAATTCACAGCATTGCCGAAAACGTCGAAAAGAAATTGCTGGAACAGGGGATTCCAGTGCTGCGACGGGATGGTTACCAGCAGGGCACCTGGGTGGTGTTGGATTACGGATCTACTATTTTGCACGTTTTCCGTCAGGAAGAACGGGATTATTATAAACTGGAAAATCTTTGGGCCGATGCTCGTAAAGTGGCGGTTCAAAGTCAGGTATAGGGGACAGTTGATGAGATACCATAATTAAAATAGGGCTTGCAATGGCAACATTCCTGCAAAAGAAACATATAGGCAAACGAACAACCGGCCCCTATCTCACGGGCAGGCAGATTATAACTTCGCAGCCGCCTTGGGGCAGATTATGAAAATTTGTGGTTCCCCCGTGCGCCTTGATGATCTGTCGTACAATGATCAGGCCTAAGCCATGGTTTTGCAGCCCGGCAGAATATTGGGCATGATGCAGGTTTTCGAGAATTGCCTGCGGGAAGCCTGCTCCGTTGTCGGAAACGCTAAGAGAGCAAATACCCAGGCCTTTTTCCAGAGTCATTTTTATCGTGCAGCCGTTTGAGTTATGGCGAATGCTGTTCGCAATCAAATTGGCAACCGCACGTCGCAAAAGCTCCTCATCGCCAGTGATTACGGCATTATGTGCGTCCTCACCGATTCTTACATCCACCGTATAGCGATTATCAAGCCCGTCGTTTAAAAATTCGGCGGCAACGTCGCGCAAAAGCGTAGCCAGTACCACGGAGTTTAGCCGTAGCGGCTGCATGTCGTATTCCAGCTTGGAAGCAAGATTTAAGTCGCTGACCAGTGTCTTGATCCGTTCGCTTTGCCGACGGATAATGCCTGCCTGTTCCCGCTTGTCCGGCGCTAGTTCGGGATCTTCTTCAAGCTGGCTGGCATAACCCATTACCAGAGAAAGTGGTGTGCGGATGTCGTGGGACACGCCGGCAATCCAGGTTGTGCGGGCATTGTCACGCTGATTGAGAGCGGCCTCCTGTCTTATCAACCGCGCCGAAGTTTTGTTAATCCCGATGGCAAGGTCGCCGAGCAGTCCGCGGGTTGAAAGCTCCACCGGCTGTTTTTTAGCCATTTCCTCAATCCCCTTGGCCAGTGGTTTCAAAGAGCGGAACAAACGCATACCGAAAAGCAACGCCAGCAGTATTGCCGCCAGGCCGTTTAATATAAGAACGACCGGGATCGACACGAGTGTATTCTCCATTACTTCAAACCGCATTTCGATATTATGCTTCCACATACTGCCCGTTTCGCGGCCCAACACAAACAGACCGTCCGAATGCCGCCAGACATGGACCGGATAGTCGTTTAAATACCAGCGGGTAAAGCTTGCTACATCGGGAGCCGTGTACTTAAGCGGTACGTAGCCGGGCAGATTCTTGCTCCAAATCACCTGTCCGGTGTCGTCCAGCAGCATTGCCCATTGATATTGCTTTTCGATTTCACTTTGGGCGGATTCGGAAAGTGTATAAACCCCGTGTGATTCAGTCAGGCTATTCGCGAGTTGTGCTGTACCGTAATCTTGCTGCTCGATTTTGCTTGCTTGAATAATCCAGGCTGCCAATACCGAAAAATTGATGATGAGCAGAATAAGGGCTATCCCGGCGGCCGATAGCACATAGCGGGACAGGATTTTCATCATGCTTTACCCTTCATGAAAGGAGCAGAACCAACATTGCTGTCCGCACTCAAAACAACGAAGCGGCGGTAAGAATATTTGGCGAGCAGGGCGTTTCCTGCCGGAGACAGGATGACTACCTTTTGCTGCCCAAGCTTTCCGATAACGAGCTGGCCGGCTATATCTTTCGGCTTCTCGAAAGAAAGATAGGCGTTGTACGCATCGAAGAACGACGCAAGAGCCTTGAAGACATCTTCATCGAGCTGACTGGAACGGGGGTGAGCTTATGATAAAGGCACTCGCCATGGAGTTTCAGAAAATCCGCCGCCGCAAGGTCTGGGCAATCGTTGCCGCCCTGATTTTCGTACAGATACTGTGGTTGCTTTGGGGAGTCGAAAGAATGGATGCGCACGACCTTTCCCAGGGTTGGATGTATTTTCTATTCCAGTTCCCACTCTTGAACTCCATTATGATGCCGGTCATTGCGGCTGTAGTGGCATCGCGGCTGTGCGATATCGAACACAAGGGACAGACGCTGAAACTCCTGAATACCGTGATGCCCGCCGGGCGTTTGTTCGCCGCCAAATTTATATGCGGCGCTCTGTACATGCTCGCTACGGCTCTTTTACAGATCATGGTCATTGTTATCGCCGGGCTCGTGATCGGATTTGAGGGAACCCCGCCGCTCGATAAGCTGTTATATTACCTGCTCTTTACCACGGCCGTAAATCTGACCATCCTTTTGCTGCAACAGGTTCTGTCGCTTCTATTCAGAAACCAAATGATACCCCTTACCGTGGGCATTATCGGGAGCTTTGCCGGACTTTTTATCATGTTTTTTCCGCAAAGCCTGGAAAGATTTCTCCTTTGGGGATATTACGGCGTGCTGATGTTTGTGGGCATGGACTGGGACAGAGCGACGCGTATCACCGATTTTTACTATGTGCCGGTTGATTGGACCGGGTTTAGCATCCTGGTCATCATGTTCTGCATGATTTATATCATTGGCCGCGCACTGTTTATTAGAAAGGAGATGTAAAATATGTTTCTTCGTACGCTTCAAGCCGAAAGAATGAAACTTCATCACAGCCCGGTCTGGCTTGCTTTTTTGCTTCTTCCTATCCTGCCCGCTGTCATGGGCACCTTTAATTATCTGCAAAATGTCGGCATCTTACAGGAGCAATGGTACAGCCTGTGGACACAGCACACCCTTTTCACCTGTTATTTTTTCCTCCCTGCTATCATAGGTGTTTACTGTTCGTATTTATTTCGCCTGGAACATCTCAATTTCAACTGGAACGCCGTTATGACGGCACCCGTACCGGTTTCGTATGTTTATCTGGCCAAGCTTGTATTTGCTTCCGTTATGGTTTTACTGACCGAAGCCTGGATAGGTATTTTATTCCTCATTTCCGGCAGGCTTTGCGGACTGAACACCCCCATTCCGCCGGAACTTCCGGAGTGGCTTCTGTATGGTGCGGTCGGGGGGATCGTGATCTGCGCTCTCCAGCTTTGCATATCGCTTGTGATCCGCAGTTTCGCTGTACCGGTGGGAATCGCGCTGATCGGCGGCGTATCCGGGTTGGCGGCGCTGGTTAAAGGTTACGGGGTATGGTTTCCGTTTTCCCTTTTGTGCCTGGGCATGCGCGCCAACAAACCTGGCGGAGCAATGCAGTGCAGTACGGAACAGTTTGTCCTGAACGCTCTATTCTATTTGGCTGTCTGCATTATCTTTGCCGTCGTATGGCTGAAAAAAGGGATGTGGTTGCGGGGTAAAAAGCACCAAGGCCAGGCGGTTCCTCGATTTAATCGAGCGTTTTCCCGCCAATTATCAAAATAAGCCGATTTCCGAGCGGTTGACTTCTCTCCTTGATCAGAGCGTCTATGAGGCAATGCTTCCGAAGGAAGGAAGTCAGGAACGGCAGGACAATCTGGCAGAAATCAAGCAATTGGTTTATGAATATGAGACCTCCTGCGAGAGGTATACCAAGAGACAGGAATTCTTGATCTGGATTGCTGAGTTGCTCTTCTGTAATTCCAAGGGAAACACAGCCGTCGTTTCTATTTCAGTTTGATAAATCCTTCAGCTGCCTTTTTGTTCTCACAAAAGAAAGCAAACTGTTCCGGAATATGCAAATAAAAAAGAATTAAGGGTTTAAGTGCAGGAAAACCTTGGTGAATGTAGAAGGAAATAAAAAGGAAGAATAGAAAATGATGGGCCGACTAGAGGAGTTTCGATTTGTGTGAAGGCTACTGCATGTATTACATATGGCAAGTCTAGAGACGAACTGTTGGAAGATTGTGCGGAAATAGTTTCTTTATATGTTTTACCTGAGTACTGGTCACAAAAACAAGGATATGAGCTTATGCAATTTTCTATGCATCGATTAAAAGAACGAGGGTTTCTTCAGGCATATCTTTGGGTACTGAAAGAAAATAAGCGTGCCATAGAATTTTATGAAAAGATAGGTTTTACTAATGATGGCTTTACCATTAAGGTTCCGATGGATGATAAAATGCTTACCGATTACCGTTATCGTATAACGCTATAAACTGGAGGGGTAATAGGTAAGCCTGTGCTTAATTTTCAAAAAATATTTCATAGTATAACAAAACCTCCTATATTCGAAACGGGTGATTCTGGAGATAAAATATTATTACCGTTTTCAGTTATGATGCTACTTATTGACCAAAGAGAAATACTATACAAACCTAAATAATTGGAGGGGCAATAAATGAAGGCAATTGGTTTAATTGGCGGGATGAGTTGGGAATCATCCTCCGAATATTATCGCATTATTAATGAAGAAGTGAAGCAGAGGCTGGGCGGTTTCCATTCGGCTAAATGTATTCTATTCAGCGTGGATTTCGAGGAGATAGAGATATGTCAAAGAAATGGTGAATGGGCAAAGACTGCTCAGATTCTAACAGATGCTACC
>JBAYYO010000139.1:0-5707 GCA_041672985.1 Syntrophomonas sp.
CTGAATAAAGATTTCCTGGTGACAATAGCGGAGAGGCCACACCCGTTCCCATACCGAACACGGCAGTTAAGCTCTCCAGCGCCGATGGTACTGCAGATTTCTGTGGGAGAGTAGGACGTTGCCAGGAATTAATTATTTTCAACTAGGCTCTGCCGCCAGGCAGGGTTTTTTCGTTTCTGAAGGTATGAATTATGTAGTCTATTAAATGGGGAAATTCCTTGGCTCCCGCATAGGGATTATAGATCAATTGTATTTTCCTGACAAATCATTACCTTTCCTTGGACTAAAAAATTTACTTGAAAAAACATTAATAGACACTCAATCGGTTTTCCATGATATAGTATAAATAACTTTAATGAGGAAGTTATTTATATGAAAGAGATCAAAATTAGAAAAGAATCATCAATAAGATTGCTTTGGTTACTAGTATTGTTAATTATATTCATTAAGTCAATTATTCTACTAATTTCCTTGTATTCATTTAACACATATGTGATACTTTTTGGCATATTTGCATTTATGCCCATTTTATTTTTTTTATCTTTTTCATCTTTGTTTTCTGAGAGAGGTCAATTATTTTACTTATTTGGTCTAAATTTATTTATTTCCATACTATTTTTTGCTGATATTATTTACGCTCGAGCCTTTGGACATTTGATAAGCATTTATATGATTTTTGCAAAAGGTGTTACAGAGGATTTAAGCATGAGTATTATATCTTTAATCAAATGGACAGATTTCCTGATGTTCATTGATTTACCATTTATATTTGCTTTAGCTCTAAAATCTAAGAAAAATATAAAGAACATTAAAAAAATAATTAACAAAAATATAGTCGAGTTTTTAATCATGTCTATTTTATCCGTTGGAATAATTTGTTATCAATTCACAGACATTGAAAATGGCAAAGGGTTTGGGCTTGGGAATTTAAGATATCAAGCGCTAACAATGTCGCCTATTGGATACCATCTGTTCGATTTATATAAATATATTTATGAACGACCAATTGAGCTCGAACCTGAACATACTGAGAAGATAGATGACTGGCTTTCAAATAATGCAAAATACCAAGTGCCAAGCGACAATTATGCTTATTTAGAGGGCTATTTAAAAGATAAAAACATAATTGTCGTCCAATTTGAGTCTTTAGAAAGCATACTAATAGGTAATTCATATTTCGGCCAAGAGATAATGCCTAACATTAATCGAATATTGAAAAACAGTATCTACTTTAACAATATCTATGAACAGGTAAGGGACGGAAACAGCTCGGATGCCGAGCTATTATTTAATACTTCAGTATATCCGATTAATAGTGGCAGTACATTTTTGCGTTTCGGAGATAACGCATATAACTCATTACCTAATCTTTTGGAGCATGAGGGTTATACTTCGGTGGCAATACACGGCGATGATAAGGAATTTTGGAATCGTAATCGGGTTTTCCCGGCTCTGGGATTTAATAGATATATTGCTGAGGATGAATTCGACAATAAAACTAATGGCGGAATGGGAATATTAGATGAATCTTTATTTAAACAATCTTTATTAGAGATAGAAAAACTGAAAGAACCGTATTATCTTTTTATTATAACGCTAACCTCCCATATGCCTTTTAATGCAGCAGCAGATATTGGATGTTTAGAATTGCCAAATGACGATGAGACTAGTAGATATCTTCAGACCATAAATTATACAGACAGGGTCTTTGGTGCATTTTATAATGAGTTAGGTAAAAACGGGATGTTAGATAATACTGTTTTAATTATATATGGTGATCATGAGGGTATACATAAATATTATGATACAAAATTACCGAACAATAACTTGAAAATACCATTTATTATTCATATACCGGGCATAGAGGGTCAAGTTATAGATATAACTGGTGGGCAAGTTGATATGATGCCTACAGTAGCCTATCTTTTGGGAATAGAACGGGGAGAATATGCAACTGGAGTGATGGGCAGAAATCTTTTAGGTAACGGCGCGGGTGGCGTGTTACTTCCGGATGGTAATCTTATCGGAAGAATCGAAGATGAAGATCATATTAGAGAGTCTCAAGATATTGCTGATATTTTGATAAGAGGTAATTACTTTAATGTTAAATAGAGATAATATTCAAGCCACAGAATGCAAACTAATCGAAAATAATGACTGCCAACCAATAAATAAACATCTAAACCTTCTTGAAGACATGATTAAATACGGATTTGTTAGCGTTTTATCTATGGTAGTCGATGTGGGTATTCTTTACATATTGGTCGAACATGTTCATATGTACTATATGTATGCAACTACAATTGCCTTTTGTTTTGCCCTAGTGTTGCATTTCGCTCTGGTTAAGATATTTGTTTATAAAAGCAATAAAACAACTCTATTTAAAGAATTCTTCTGGTATACCTTGATAGGATTAATCGGCCTCGTTCTGAACAATATTGTTAAAGCCAACCTAAACTGTCCAAAAGCTGATGGTATTGCCTGACCGAGAATTGCTGGATATAATGACCATATCTTAGGGAAAGGAAAAGACGCCTCTGTTAAATATGCAACTGCTCCAACAGAAGCACCAGAAGCGTCCCCAAAGGTATGGTAATTATAACAAATTATGAATTAGATTGGAATCCCGATAAGGGAGTTTTTTGTTAGGAGCTTGGAGCAACTTCCCTGCCCATGTTGTGGTGGAAAATTAAAGGTAATCGGTAGCCGTCAGAGAAAATGTATCAATGCCTTGGGGGAAAAGATAAATTTAACCATTCGTAGGTTAAGATGCATTGAATGTAACCGTATCCACCACGAACTACCGGATATGCTTGTGCCATACAAACTCCATGTTAGTGAAAGTATTGAGGCAGTACTCAGCAATGATTCGGAGCTTAGCGTTATCTCTGATGAATCTACCCTGAACCGGTGGAGGAAATGGTTTAATGAGAAAGCCGATTACTTTCAAGGTTGCCTGAAAGCGATTACAATCCGTTATGGTAGAGAATCTGTGGAAGATAAATCCGCTCTTCCCAAGTCCAAGCTCCAAAGGATTTGGCATTATGTAGGGGATGCTCCGGGATGGCTGGCCAGAGTTGTCCGCCCCATAGCCAACTTAAATTTATGGATACATACCCGTTCCGCCTTTTGTCCATAACAGTATAGCATTACACTCATGCTGAAACCTGAAAAAGGAGGTAATCAGCATGAGAGACCAAAGAAAAGCGGACGAAATTGCCGAGCAGCGAGTACAAATCATATCTCCACTGCTGGCAGAAGGACTGGATCAAGCCCAGGCCAGGCAGATTAAAGCCAGGATATGCGAACAGACCGGCATATCTGAACGTACCCTGCGCAGATACCTGGCCCAGTACAGAAAGGATGGTTTTGGCGGACTCAAACCCAAAGGTAAGAGGCAACGACGAAGTGAAGAAGCCATACCGGTTAACATCCTGGAACAAGCAATCCTTTTGCGCAGGCAGGTACCGAGCCGCAGCATTGCACAGATTATTCAAATCCTGGAATGGGAGGGGTTGGTAGAGCCGGGACAAATCAAGCGCAGTACCCTGCAGGAGAAACTGGCCGAACGCGGTTATAGCGCCCGGCACATGCGCATGTATGCCGATACCAGTACAGCCGCCCGGCGCTACCAGAAGAAATACCGTAACCAGCTCTGGCATTCGGACATAAAATATGGTCCTTACTTACCCATAGGCAAAGACGGGAAAAAGAAGCAGGTTTACCTTGTAAGTTTCGTAGATGACGCGACCAGATATATTTTGCATGGTCAATTCTATCCCACTTTAGATCAGGTAATCGTAGAAGATGCTTTCCGTCAGGCTATTCTAAAATGTGGGGTACCGGAAAAGGTATACTTTGATAACGGCAGCCAGTATCGAACCAAATGGATGAAAAGGGCCTGTGCTAAAATGGGGATTCGTTTACTCTTTGCCAAGCCCTATTCTCCTGAAGCTACCGGGAAATCAGAACGATTTAACCGGGTAGTGGATTCCTTCCTAGCCGAAGCGGTTCTGGAGAAACCTCAAACCCTGGATAAATTAAACCAGCTATTTGAGGTCTGGTTGGAGGAGTGTTATCAGAACAAGCCCCATTCCGGGTTAGAAGGAAACATCAGCCCTCAAACTGCCTATCGCAGTGACAGGAAAGCATTAAAATTTCTAGATCCCGATACAATAGCCAGTGCTTTTCTCCATTGCGAAGAAAGAAAAGTAGACAAGGCAGGTTGCATCAGTTTTGCGGGAAAAAAATACGAAGCAGGACTAACCTTTATCGGCTGCAAGGTGGATGTCATCTATGATCCAGCTGATATCAGCGAATTGACTATTGAATACGAAGGACACCAGCCTTTCAAAGCTAAAGAACTGGTTATTGGAGAGCGAAGTGCTCCTAGACCTAAACTGCCTGAGCATTTGCAGAAGGCTCCAGCTAATTCTTCAAGGTTACTAAATGCAGCCGCCAGGAAAAACCAGGAACGTAAAGAAACCCAAACCCCCGCCATCTCCTACCGCAAGGTAAGGAAGGAGGTGGAAGGTCATGTTTGAGAATTTTTACGGTCTGGGAAGAACACCGTTTTCCAGGGATATTCCTACAGATCAGTTATATCAATCGCACATGTTGGAAGAAACCCTGGGACGTTTAGAATATACCGCCCAGCGCCAGATGTTTGCAGTGTTAACCGGGGACTGTGGAACCGGGAAGACTACTATCATACGTAAGCTAAACGAAATCTTAGATACATCTCGGTTTATGGTGATGTACCTGGCTGATTCAAAATTGACCCCCCGGCATTTTTACAAAGGTCTTCTTGAACAATTAGGTTGTGAGGCCAAGTTCTATCGGGGTGATGCCAAACGCCAATTGCATAAAGAGATTGAACTTATGCGAGGCATCCATCATCTACAGCCCGTGGTTATCGTAGATGAAGCCCATCTTTTAGATAAAGAAATGCTAGAAGAAGTCCGTTTCCTGCTAAATTTCCAAATGGATGCGCAAAGCCCGATGGCTTTAATCCTGGTAGGACAAAACGAACTCTGGGAGCGGCTTAGACTCCAATCCTACGCAGCAATCAGGCAGCGCATTGACTTGCAGTGCAAGTTACCCTACCTGGATCGGGCAGAAGTGGGCGAATATATTAAAAGACACTTGGCGTATGCCGGTGCCGACCATGACATTTTTTCGGATAATGCTATAGATGAGATCTTTAAGTTTTCGAGTGGAGCTGCCAGAATGGTTAACAAGGTTTGCACCCATTGCCTGATATACGGAGCACAAAACAATCGAAATATTATTGATGACCATATGGTGAAGTTTGTTGTTCAGGGAGAATTGAGTTAGTTCTCCCTGCCCCCTATGGGGCAAATATTATCGGCCACTATGTCCGTCAACTTCTGGATATTTAACACCGTCTATCGCTGGACATTATGGGGTAGTAGTAACACAATATCATAATTTATGTTCTGGTCTGGCTGCAAATTTGGTATTTGTATGCCAAGCTTATCTCCGTTGTAACGGTGTTCTTTTTCAACTTCTTTGGGCGACGAAGATTGTTCCAGAATTAAATTCTAGGTTGATCAACTTGTCTAAACAAGCTTTCCTTCAAAAGCATTACTTCGAAATTCTCTTTGTGTTGACGCACTATAGTATCCAGAACTAAACCACAGGTGATAAAAATACCAGATGATAAAACTAGCCCCACAGCCAATAC
>JBAYYO010000140.1:0-5685 GCA_041672985.1 Syntrophomonas sp.
AAAGCCCTATAAATTGGGTATCATTAGCAAGCCCCTGGAAATTGTTCAGGGCTACTACCATAAATACTGCGGCCATGAATAATATCACCGATATAATTTCGGCTCTAATCGGTGTCTGGACAGTATTGTTCATCCGGGATTGGTTGGGTTTTTCAAGTTTTCGTGGCAAGCGGGTTTCCTTCTTCTTGGCCATATAATTATTTCACCCTTAAATCAAGTTTCACAGATATCCCCCAAACTATAAACTTCGCCTGTATTAACCATAATTCCTTCCCAAATCAACTTATGATGAATAAAAATGCAGGAACTAATTATTGCCGCCCTGCAAGGGCTTGCACACCATAACCTCTGGCATCACAATAAACATACATTACCTGACCAACGCTAACTCCGCTGCTAAAAATAGAAGTATGCCCCAATAGTAGCTGCTCCAACGATCCAACAATAATAGGAAAACATCGATAAGCGACCATTACGAACCAATTTCATTACGATTTTTATGGCCAAGTAGCCAAATACAGCCGCTGTTACCGGTCCAATAATATAAGGTGCCAGACTGCCAGTAACGGCCGTGGCGGAAAAATCTTTCAATTCAACGAGTCCCGCACCCATGATTACAGGAATTGCAACCAGGAAGGAATAGCGGGCAGCAAAAGTGCGATCCAAACCCGCCAGCAAACCACCAGCTATGGTGGACCCGGAACGGGATATGCCGGGAATAATTGCTATACCCTGCAGTAAACCAATGAACAACACGTCCCAATAACTGGTCTCTCGCACCTCCTTCATATTAAGTGATTTCTCTGCTATAGCCTCCGAAACTTTCAGGACCCCTCCCGTAATTAGCAATCCAATCCCGACTACCAGCAGTGATTCAAAGGCTTTTACAAATAAAGGCTGCAGGAAATATCCCATTAAACCCGCCGGAATACAACCAACAATAATTAAATAGGTCATTTTCGAAAACGGCTTCCTGAGTATAGCGGCAATATCATCCCAAAAAGCAACAAAAACCGCTACCAGCGTTCCCAGATGAACCAGGACATCAAAAGCTAGCGATTCCCCTTCAATACCGAAAATATGTTGAAATATTACCAGGTGTCCAGAACTGCTAACCGGCAAAAACTCGGTCAACCCCTGCACCATACCGAGAAACAAAGCCTGCAAAATCGTCAAATCAACATCCTCCCCCCCCAATGCTTTAGTAATTATAGCACAGCTTAATAGGAAAAATTACTAATAAAAAGGTATCAGAAGGACAGGGGTTGTGGACATATTCCATAAGACTATTACAAATGGAATATGCCAACAACCCCGTCAGGCGGTGTGAAAACTACTTAAAATTGGTTTCCAATAGTTCCAAAGTGGAGTGCAGCTTCACTCCGTCGGCCCTCCCCCTGCCAACCTATGGGTTATTACCTCGCCAGGTTGATATTTCTGGTGCATATAATCCATGGGATCAGTGCTCACCACATTAATTACCCGCATTTGATCATAAGAGAGGGGTTCTGCATTAACAAGTCCTCCCGAGGGCAGTTTTATCTGGATTACTTCTTTAAATTCCATAGTATTTATGAGCTCCTGAGGATCCGGGAGAAATATAATCATTGCAGCACACCCCCGGCCGAATCCTTAAGCTCATGTAGCTTTATTAAAGCCTCATGAAGCCCGCCTACCTCATTAATGAGACCGCATGCAACCGCGTCCTCACCCACCAGAACAGTTCCAATATCCCGGGCCAGGTCTCCGGTTCTAAACATCAGTTCCCGCAGTTTCTCATCACTTATTCCGGAATGCTCGGTAATAAATTTTACCACCCGATCCTGCATCTTATCAAGATATTCATAAGTCTGGGGTACGCCAATAACCAAACCTGTCAGACGAATGGGATGAATAGTCATGGTGGCTGAGGAGGCGATAAATGAATAATCAGTACTCACCGCGATACTGGATCCAATAGAATGTCCGCCCCCAATTACTATCGATACAGTTGGTTTGGATAGACCGGATATCATCTCAGCCAGTGCCAGGCCCGCTTCAACGTCACCTCCGACCGTATTTAACACTACCAGCAATCCCTTAATCTGGGGGTTTTCTTCCACTGCCACCAACTGGGGTATTACATGTTCATAGCGGGTGGTTTTGTTCTGGGGCGGTAAAACCAGGTGGCCTTCCACCTGTCCGGCGATGGTTAAACAATGTATATCACTTTTAAAATTTGGTATCTCTATTTGCCCCAGTTCTTTGATATTCTCCAGTTTTGATTCCTGCACAGGTTCCTGTGGATTAGGATTTTCAGCCAAGTGTACATACCCCTTTCGTTTGTAGAGTTTCTGTTTAGATTTACCCCCACCGGCTCAAATAATACATTCGATCGACAAACGAATTCAAACTCCATCCCACCAAAAACCCCTGCTAAAAGCCTTCCAAACACCGCCCCCAGCAAATCTCAGCCCTGTTGGCAGCTAACATATCTGTACCCGGCAGCCTATAATCAAGCGGGGTACAGTTTGATAAAGAAACGTAAGGATTCCAATTATAATCAGCATTCATGCCGGGCGCACCATAAAAAACACACCGCTAAATATTATAAAGCGGTGTGTCATCATTTTCTGTATCAGGGTAAGAACTAATTCTCCATAATAATAGGCATAATCATAGGCCTGCGCCCCGTTTTTTCATACAAATGTTTGCCCAGTTTGTCTCGAATCTGTGATTTAATTACCGACCATTCAGTAATATTTTTGCGGGCACAGTGTTCCATGGCTTCCCTGACTTTAGCTTTAGCGTTCTCTATTAACTGTTCGGATTCCCTGACATAAACAAAACCACGGGTGACAATGTCCGGACCGGCAACTATTTCGCCATTTTCTTTGTTGATCGAAACCACCACTATCATGATACCATCCTGGGACAGCTGGCGGCGGTCTCTTAGCACGATATTGCCTACATCGCCTACGCCCAGTCCATCCACCAACACCTTACCAGCGGTAACCTTCCCGGCCACATGGGCCTTCTTCTTACTTATTTCAATAATCTGACCGTTCTCCGCTACAAATATGCGTGAATGGGGTATACCAAGACTTTCAGCTATTTTGGCATGTTTCATCAGGTGACGATATTCTCCATGAACCGGTATAAAATACCGAGGTTTTATAATATTAAGGATCAGCTTCAATTCTTCCTGGGAAGCATGTCCCGAAACATGTACCCCCATATCCTTTTCATAGATAACCTCTGCACCCTGTTTAAACAGTAAATCAATGGTTTTGGCGACCAGTTTCTCGTTACCCGGAATGGGGGTCGCCGATATAATCACTGTATCTCCGGAATTAATCCCCACCCACCGATGGTCGGCGGTTGCCATCCTGGTTAGTGCGGACATAGGTTCGCCTTGGGAGCCAGTTGTCGCCACAACAATTTTTTCTGGTGGATATTTATTGATCTCTTCCATTTCAATGAGCGTATTCTCAGGTATATCAATATAACCCAGTTGGGTCGATATCTTAACATTATTGACCATACTTCGTCCCACAATCGCAACCTTGCGGTCATATTTAACCGCCGTGTCAATGACCTGTTGAATGCGATGTACATTGGAAGCAAAGGTAGTAACAATGATACGCCCTTCACAGCGGCCAAAAAGCTCAAAAAATGTATTTCCTACTACCTTTTCCGACTTAGTAAACCCCGGTCGATCAGCATTAGTGCTATCGCTTAACATCACCAGAACGCCCTTTTCACCCAGTTCAGCCATTTTTCTAAAATCAATTACCTGCCCGTCAACGGGAGTCTGGTCGATCTTAAAATCCCCGGTATGAAAAATAACTCCCAACGGGGTATGGATAGCTATACCCATCGCATCGGGTATGCTGTGGCTAACTCTGAAAAATTCGATTTCCAGGGGGCCAACATTTATTGAATCCCGCGGGCGCACAATATTCAGCTTTACATTATCAAGATTGTGTTCTTTAAGTTTTCCTTCCACAATACCCAGGGTCAACTTGCTGCCATAGATCGGCGGATTGATTTCTTTCAATACATATGGCAAGGCCCCTACATGATCTTCATGACCATGTGTAAGCAGAATTGCCTTTACTTTGTCCTCGTTTTCCACCAAATACGTGATATCAGGGATTACAATATCAATCCCCAATAATTCATCTTCGGGAAACATCAGGCCGGAATCAATGACCACAATGGTATCCTGGTATCTGATTGCCATCATATTTTTGCCGATTTCCCCCAAACCGCCCAGGGGAATTATGTTCAGCCGTGCATCATCTGACACTCACACACCTCCTTCATATTCAATTTTATAGATCAGCAGAAATCCGAACATTACCGCTGTGCTTATTATAGCCGAAAGACCGGACGCATTCAACTTATATTACTGACAAAAATATGTAGCCTGCATTTCTCAATCAACATTAAATAGATCTTAAACCAGTCCTCCCTCATATAACCAATTCGGCCAGAGGTCTGATTTAATATTGCAATCACACCATATAATTCCTATGTATTATTACATTAGTCAGCCATTGCCTGGCCATGGAATACCAGGTTTAATCCATATACTTTCTGCACACCATTCCGGCAGCATTCAGCCAGGTGAATCAGAAAGCTCTGATATCGAGATTGATGCTCGAACAGTTAAGCAAGTTGTCGTTGCTGATTATATTAAATGATAGCTGGCCAATAATCTCTTGAGCTGAGATACCTCATCATCATTAGCACTGCACATAGGTGGTCTTAAGCCCCCCACATTCATGCCCAATATATTTAATGCCTCTTTTACAGGGACCGGATTCGTGGTAATAAACAAACCCTTAAACACGGGAAAAAGGTGATTATGGAGTTCCTGTGCACGCTTAACATCTCCAGCCGCAAAGGCATCCAACATTTGTTTAATCTCTGGGCCGACAATATGGGAGGCAATGCTTACTACTCCAGCCGCTCCCAGTGCCAGCATCGGCAGCGTAAGCGAATCATCGCCAGAAAATATAGCCATCTTCTCCGGAAGTATATTTTTCAGCACTGACATCTGATCCATCATACCGCTGGATTCTTTAAGGGCCACAATATTTGCAATTTCCGCCAGGCGGGCCACCGTTTCGGGCAGCATGTTAATTCCAGTCCGGCCCGGAATGTTATAAAGCATGATGGGAATAGATACGCTCTCCGCAATGGCTTTAAAATGCTGGTACAAACCCTCCTGGGAAGGTTTATTATAATAGGGGGTAACAAGCAAAAGCCCATCTACCCCAATTTTTTCTGCTTCACCGCTTAAACGGATAGAGGCCTCTGTATCATAGGAGCCAGTCCCGGCCCACACTTCAGTCTTATTCCCCACCCTGGCCTTTATCGCAGCAAATAATTCTACTTTTTCTGCAGTGCTCAATACCGGCGACTCCCCGGTTGTCCCGCTGACAATAATACCGTCGCTGCCATTATTAACCAGATAGTCTGCAATTTCACCGGCCCGCTCATAATTCACCTGCAAATCAGGATGATAGGGCGTTATCATTGCCGTTAACATTTTAAGTGTCATAATTAATCCCCGCCTTTTCAAAACTAATCATTTCCGAGCTTAAATTTGTCGTGCAAAGCCCGAACTGCTTTTTTCATATCCTCCTGCTTCACCAGGCACCAGATGTTAGTATATGAATCACCAGACTGCAATAT
>JBAYYO010000141.1:0-5648 GCA_041672985.1 Syntrophomonas sp.
ACACATACAGGGATGTACTGCCGGGGTAAAAAACAGGGTTGGGGTATCCTGGCGCTGATCGTGTGGCTTTAGACGGCCTCGTAGTGGTTTAAAGTTCTCCTCTTAAATTGATAGCCTCTGCTACTTCTCTCATACCGGAAATAGTTTCAGTTATGATGTAATCCAAATCCATATTCAACATAATGGTGCCCTTTTCGATAACTTCCCTGTTCACTCCGGCAGCAAACCGGTGATCCTTATACTTCTTTTTCACCGATTTCAGTTCAAGATCCAGCACGCTTTTAGACGGTCTCATAATAGCACAGGCGTTGATCAGCCCAGTCAGCTCATCCACCGTGAAAAGAACCTTTTCCATAATGTGGTCTGGTTCTACATCGCAGCATATGCCGTAGCCGTGGCTCATAATTGCATGTATATATTCATCATCAATGCCATGCTCCCGTAAAATCTCCTTTGCCTTGATGCAGTGCTGATCCGGGAACATCTGATAATCGATATCATGCAAAAGTCCTATGTTTCCCCACTTCTCGTCATCCTCTCCCAGTAAATGCGCAAAATGTCGCATCACGCCTTCAACCGCCAACGCATGGGCAATGAGGGCAGGCGAGTCATTGTACCTGCACAAAAGTTCATACGCTTCATTTCTGCTTGGTTTCATATTTACATTACTCCTTTATCAACATAAATTATTTTCTCATGATAGATGATTATAATGTGTGTATGAATATGAACATTATTATATCAAAGCGGAACCCATGTTTGCTGACTTTCCTAAGATATAGCGCTTTTACTTTGCCCGTAATAAGTATTTTTCCACACAGAGCTTTCTCAGTAAATTCCGCTCCGTACCGTTATTAAAACGTACTGTCAGTGACTCTTCTTGTTCCGATGTAATCACACCCTCACCAAACTTCTTATGAATAACCACCAACCCGACTGCGAAATCATCCGTCGGAGTCTGGTTAACAGTTAAATCCTTATCACCCAGCAATTGTTGTACGGCACGGACAAAACTGGATGCAGCGGCGTACTGCCTAAGATAGAAATTCGGGACACAAAGGGTTAAAGCATGTTTAGCCCGGGTCATGCCGACATAAAAGAGACGCCGCTCTTCTTCCAGGGCAGACGGGTTAGTTCCCAAAAGCGCAATTGCCTGCCGATCCGGTATGATCCCTTCAACCAGGTCCACTAGATATACTTGATCCCATTCGAGTCCTTTGGAAGAGTGGATTGTGGAAAGAGTTACGGCATTGGCATTTTTATTTTTAGATGAACGCTTGATTAGGTTTTCCAGATAGAACAGACGGTTGGCAAAGTCCGGCAGGGTCTTTTCCCGTAGTGCAATGTTCTCCAGAATTCCCAGAATACTCTCCGGATATTCCCGAGAAAGCCCCAATTGCTCACAGATTATGCCTATAACTTGGTCATAATTCATCGTGGACCGGATATACTGAATAGCATTGAACGGAGTTAGGGTATTCAACCGATGGAATTGTTCTTTTAGCTCCAAATATTCCTTGCGTCGCTTCCCAGGAATATCAGGCATTTCCGCCAATATCTCCAGGATAGAGCGCTCGATCCGGATCCCCTGCAAGTATTCCAGTTGGGTCTTGCTTACGTATACGTCCAGCTTGATCCAGATTTTTTCAAATATCGGCAGGCTTTTGTCATTATAAGAAAAGCGCATATAATTAAGAATATCGTTTACGGTCCAATGCTGAAAAACCCGCTCTTTGCCAGATTCCCGCAGATAAAAAAGTATCCCGCCGAGGTCCAACTCCTGCGCCAAACTTATGGCAGATAGGTTGTTGCGGAAAAGCACGGCCACACCGGAAAGATCCTTGATCTTTTGCACCTCCTCCCGAATGAATCCGTTCTGCTCTGCGACATTTTTGAATCGTCTGATGCGCAAATCTTCCCCGTCAGAGTTGCTGGTAGTCATTTCTTTATCAAAGCGTAATTTATTTTGCCGGATAAAACGGCAGGCCGCATCAACGATTTGCGGAGTGGAACGGAAATTTTCCTCCATGCGGTAAACCTGTGCTTGGTCATAAACCGTTGGAAAATTCAACAGATATTGTGGCTCGGCTGCTCGGAATCCGAAAATGCTTTGATCGTCGTCACCCACGACAAAGATATTTCCTTGCGGTTGAGCGATCAGCTCAATGAGCTTGTGCTGCAACAATGATGTATCCTGGCTTTCATCGGTAAGGACGTAATCCATCTGCTGCCGGTATGTTTTAAGCAACCAGGGATTTTCCAGCAATCCCTGGTAAGCCAGCAACAGCATATCATCATAATCAATAAACCGAGGCCGGTGCTGGAGTTTATACTCTTCGTAGGCCTGATAAATCATCGCAAAATTAGCTGCGGGAGGGTTCTTTAGATCATCCGGTCCACAGAGCCTGTTTTTAATATAGCAAATAGCAGTTAGCAGTTCATCCAATTGTTCTTCGTTAGGAAATGCCTGGTTTACCTGTTTGTATAAACGTCGCAACACCCCATTCTTGCTCTTAGCCCCGGTTTGCTCTTCTATTAAAAAATAGCTGATACCCTGCCGTTTGAAAAGCTCACGTACCACTTTATAAGCAAAACTATGTATGGTGGAAAAATGCACCTGACCTTTGAGTTGTTCCTGAAAGTTTTGGGTAAAACGTTCCCGCATCTCTTTGGCCGCCGCCCGGCTAAAGGTCAAGCAGAGGATACGTTCCGGCACTGCGCCCCTGACCAGGATTAAATAGGCAATGCGCACCGTGAGCACCGTTGTTTTTCCCGCTCCCGGGACAGCCAGAAGCAGAAGCGGCCCACTATCATGAAGTACCGCCCTCTTCTGGTCCTCGGTCAGGTCAAGATTCTTTCCTTCTATCCATTTAAAAAACTGCTGATCATTCATTGATATACTCCGATTAAATTGTCCTCAAAATACAACTCCTAATAATGAGTATTGCTTCATTTAATCCTCCGGTTCTCAGTAGGGTTCTAACATGATTTTAATCCTTTTCATTATATTTTCTGAGAATGAAACAGATTTGCCAAATAAATTCTTTTATTCGAAACAGTTCGCTCTCACGACTGACAGCTCTCCAATCCTTACAGTAATCCATAAGCCAGCTTTCCAGCTTACTAGCCATTTCATGGGGAGTATCCAGCGGATGTACATTCTGACCATATTCCCGTTGTTTAATGACTAGCGTCAATTCCTGCATCAGTGCTACACCACGAGCAGCCAGATAATACTCCACCATTTGCTGACGAAGGTCTGCATGGGACGTGCTATCATTCTGTTTAAGAGATTTTATGATTTCCGCACATCTGGCAACTGCTGCCTTAAGCTGATTCTCTGAAACCTGCATCATCTTATTTCTAGCTTTTTCATGCATAAAGATTCCATCCTGATCGTAGGCCTGATTGAACACCTTATAATCCCTGAAAAATACCACATCGTTAAAAGTAATGATATCTTGATGAGAAAGTTCCCGCAAAAGCCCCACCAAATTTTTGCTCTGATCGCCATATTCCACCAAAGAGATAACCTGGTCTATGTGGGTAAAATCCCTATTATCCTCCACATTCCAGCCTTGTGCTGCACCATAAATCATGCCGGGAATATTAAGCGCGGGCATATTTATACTACCGCAATCTCCCCAATCAGTATTCAATAATCCTTCAGCATGATACTTATGGCCTAACTCCGCCATCTCCCTGATATTAGTAAAACTCATGTCATAGTCGTTCACCAGGCGGCTGTAACCAGATACACTGGGACAGGCATACTGCTTTAAGCCATGGTCTGAGAAAATCTTGAAAATTTCTTCTTGGGCTCCACAATCATAGTACCAGTTGAGGCAGGTAATCTCAGCATTTAATTCACCAATCATCTCGCGATTATTCTGCAGAACATCTCCCCAAATCATCACCTCTTTTCCCTTGTTTTGAAGATATTCTGCCAACTTATTGACATAAGAAAGATACAGTTCTCCATAAGCCAAATTTTTAGCCAGGCCTGCACTTTTCCCCTTGCCCAGATCAAATGTTTCATCGCAGCAAATGTTTATTTTATTGCTGTGGAACAAGGAAATGTATTGGTCAAGAATACCCGTAATAAGAGTGAAGCTTTCTGGATCGGCAACATTGATGGTGTGGTGTCTCATGCGGTTATGCCAGGTGAAGATCCCTGCCTGCTCGTCATCAACTTCTCTGTATTTACCAAAGCTGACTGAACGGAGTAAATCATACAAATGTCCAAATGTAGCAATACAGGGCACCAGTTCAATTCCTCTCATATTGCAGTAGCGGTCCAAATCCAGAATTTCTTCCGGTAAAAAAGGATCTGTCTGTGACCAAATCTCTTCAAAGCCATCTAATAGCAAACAGTTTTCCATGTACAACTGAAGTTGATTAATTTTATACAATGACAACCTATCCACCAGGGCTTTTAAACTGCCCATAGTTGGCACTCTTCCCCGGCTGACATCCAGCAAATAGCCTCGGTTGGCATAGGATGGTTCATCGGTAATATCCACACATTCAATTTCCCCGCGGGATGTCTTGCATAGCTGAACCAGTGTGGACGCGCCATACAGGAAACCACGGTGGCAATCAGCGGAAATGGTAATTTTATCTGGTGTTACCATAAGCTTATAGGCTTCACTTTCTCTATCCTTTTTGTCATATTCAAAGCAAATGCAGTTTTTAGCAAAATGTCTTTCACTTTGTAGCCCTTTTTTAATGGGAAGCTTAATGGCTGTAGCCTTTTCAATTTCCTGCTGCAGAAGCTTGGCGGTTTCGAAGTCAATACCATCCTGCGCCGCGTCTAACACAATGGCAGTATTGTGGACTACGGAAAACGCTCCATCCCGGGCTGTAATCTGGTGTGGCAATGGTATCAGATACATGCTTTCTCCTCTTGCTTCATATTTTCTTTATCCTGCTCGTTGATTCTTCCGATTAACCACCATGACCGCAGGACACAACCGCCGATGGAAATAGATGCGGAGGGATGTGCGGCACATATGTAGTCCCCGCAACATTAAATTAGTGACCAACGGGAACATCAGGAGTACCCGAAGGGTGCAGGGGGGATCTTTCCCCCTGAAACGCAGGCAAGATCCCCCCTGCGGGGACTACACATGTGAACTTCGTTCACCAATCAAGGTTGCTTGCTAGCGCTCAGGATGACACAAACGTTATTTTCTATATAAATAGCAGGCTCCTTTGGTTGCGGAAATATCTTCTGCTATTATGTTGATTGATTCTAAATCCCTTTCTATGCAGCTTCTGAATTCTTCCCTTACTATATCAACTTTACTAAGGATGCTCCCACCAACTCCTATGTCAATGGATTCATTAATTCCAAGTTTTTCATAAAGTCTTTCGGTCATAATAGCCAGCTCTTTTCCGGCCTGCTTAAGTATGTTAACTGAATTTATCTCCGCAGCCTTGGCAAGTTCCACCACTATAGGTGCATATGCTGCAATTTCACCCTTACTGGCTGAATAAATAAATCCTTTTACATCATTTAACTTGTCTGAATTAAGCTTACGCATAATAGTCTGAGTAAGTTCACTCCTACCCCATCCTGAATCTTCCTCAATCGTCATCCTTTTAAAAGCCGCTAAGGCTATATTATAGCCGCTTCCCTCGTCACC
>JBAYYO010000142.1:0-5632 GCA_041672985.1 Syntrophomonas sp.
ATGTACCGGCCTATTTCGCCTTCGCCAGTGCCCCGGATTGGAATGGAGTGCTCAAAACATTGGAAAAGGATAAGGCAAAGAGTCTGAACACCGAGCACAGTCAGGAATTTTTCCGCTGGATCAAAACTTGTCCCGAAGAATATCTTTTAAGATATCCCATTGCCATCGTTGCGTGCATGGTCAAGATGTTTTCCTTTCATAATATCCCCGAAATCGAACGTATGAAGGGAATGCTGCTAAAGTCGCTGGAACAGGATGCTGCTCTGAGCGAACAGGAACGCCATGATCTTTTGGGCGATGCCGAGGTATCAGAGAGCTTTCTTTGCTACAATGACATCTCGGCCATGAGTGTCCATCACCGCAGAGCCTGCGCATTACTCACCCGCACCTCGCTCAGTATTGACCCCAAAGGCGCCTGGACATTTTCTGCTCCCTCCATTTTTATGATGTACCATCGCAGTGTAGGCGGCGCAGACAGCGAAAATAACGAGATGAAAGAGTGTATGCCCTATTATTATCAGGTGTCGGACGGACACGGCAACGGGGCGGAGCATGGGTTTGCAGCTGACTTGTTCTATGAACGGGGACAACTGACCGATGCCGACATCGCCAACCGCATGGCCATGGCGGCGGCCAGTCAAAAAAAGCAGTTCAGTGTTATGCTAAATTGCAATTTTCTTTCTATGCGTATGGCACTTTTTAACGGAGATTTTGAAGCTGTAAAAAAACACAGCCTGGATTGTCGGGAATGGCTACGTAGGGAGCGGCAGTACACACTCTTGAATACACTTGATATGTGTCAAAGCTTTCTCTATGCCCTGCTGGGACATCCGGAGTCTGCACCCAGGTGGATGGCTGAGGGAAGGCTGCAGGAGGCCCTGGTCTTATTCCCCGCCACACCCATGCTCCACACCTTTTATAACCAGCTGCTGCTGGCCCAGGGAGAATGGACGCAGGTTCTGGCCAGGCGGGAGGAATGCGAAAATCTCTATGGTATCTATCACAATGTGCTCTGTGAAATCTGGCTTCATATCCAGCTTGCCGCAGCCCTCGGGCAGATCGGTAGAAGAGAGGAAGCCCAAAAGGAGCTGATAACAGCTCTGGACAAAGCGCTTCCCGATGGCATTGTTATGCCCTTTGCCGAAAGTGAAGGCTATATTGCAGATATGCTGAAGGAGCTTAAAAGCACGGGAGTATACGCCAAGGAAATTGGGCATATTCTGGCCCTGGCCGAGCAATTTGGCGCTTCCAGGCAGAAAATACGCTGGGAACACTTTGGCGAGCATGAAAACTATGGACTGTCCGATCGGGAACTGGAAGTTGCTAGGCTGGCAGCCCAGCGGAAAACTAATCTGGAAATTGCTGCACAGCTGCATCTGGCCGAAGGAACGGTGCGCAATCAGCTCTCGCGTATCTTTGATAAACTCAACATCTCCGGCAGCACCAAAAACAAACGCCTGGAATTGGAGAATTTACTGAAATTATAAAAATAGTGACAAATGGTCACACTACAAATTCAAAACGTCACTGTACAATGAAACGGTACCGTGGCGTTTTTTTATATTTAAGGGGGGTGAAGGCATGAAGGGAAAGCCCATTACCAAGGTGGAGCCGCTGGAAAACGGCGTTTTGCGGGGAACCTTTGACACAAGGAACTGCGTGATGGTCGATATGAAGCCCAGCTTTGATAAATTTCGTTTCGGAGCACTACAAAACCCGGATATCTGGCGGAGTGCAGACACAGACGGCGGCTTTGTCCACTGGTACAAAAGCGGCTGCACCGCACCGGTAGCGGAGCTTGCCTACGACGAAATTATGAAAATGACTTTGGGAGAGTCTTATTAGAATGGAGGAATGAAGTAATATGAAAAATGCCTTTCAATTTTCAGGCAAAAAAATCGGCAGCCTGTTGCTTGTGATATGCATGGTGCTGACCCTGTTGCCGGTGGCGGCATTTGCCGAGGATACAGTACAAGATAGCGGTTTGCCGCTGACAGCAAGCGGTAAGATCACCGCCTTTGCGGCTTTGAATGAGGACATTGCCGCACAGACGGTGGAAACCGGCACCGCAGAGGGTGAACTGAACCTGCCAAATGAACTGGCGGTTACGGTAATAACCGAGGTCATGGCAACGGACAGTGGCGCACAGGGAGAAACAATCGAAACCGCCATCGAGGTGTCCGGCTGGACTTCCGACCCAGCCTATGACGGTGATACGGCAGGGGATTACACCTTTGCACCGGCATTGAATTTGCCGGAGGGCTTGACGCTGGCGGAGGGCGCTCTCGTACCAACGATTAGCGTGATGGTAGAGGAAATACCTGCACCTCAAGCACGGGGCGGCATGGCGCCGAGGGGCGAAACTCCGCTGCCATATATTCTCTCCCACGGCAGTGACGGCCTGTACAGCGGCATGAGGCTCGCAATACCCGGCTTAAATGGCGAGAGCTTTACTTTCAGCACCTTGCCGCAGATGATTGAAACAATTCGCAAGGACTCGAATGGACGAGATGTTGAAATTAGATTATACGCTTCAATAACCGAAACTGGTGTGCTCGACATCGGCGCAGGGCAGGCACGGTTTGAAAACAGTGGAACTGAGACATGGGGACATATCACCTTTACAGGGAGCATTCGGTCAGGTAGTACTGGCTGGGCTACGGTGTATCTCAACGGCGTTTCGGCGGAAATCCAAGCCGAAATCCATAACGATGATGGTAGCGCCCTTAGTGTTGGCAATGACAGCA
Organism: Syntrophomonas sp.; assembly: GCA_041672985.1. Lineage (GTDB taxonomy): Bacteria > Bacillota > Syntrophomonadia > Syntrophomonadales > Syntrophomonadaceae > PHAA01. Next base: position 2,748 of record JBAYYO010000142.1, read on the forward strand.
TTGTGAATATTACCAGCGGCCATGTTTCTTGTAATGCAAGCTCGCCCGCATATTTTGCGGTGAATAGCTTCGGTAATAGCAGCGTGAGCATCACGGGTGGCAAGGTGTGGGCTACCTTCGGAGGCACGCCAGTTTACATCGCCGATAGCAGTACGGTGGAGATTTCCGGCACGCCGGAAATCAAGGCAAAAGACAACACACAGGAAGCTGTTGTTATGAAAACCGCTGACGGCGGGCTTACGCTTGGCGGCTCGCCTGACATTTATGGTAGCATCGGCGCTTGGGTGGGCAAACTGGCGGTGGACAATTTTACTCCCGGTCAAAACCGCTACACACTCACGATGAAGGGTACGCCCGGCGTTGGTGATATAGCGGTGCAAAGCGGCAAGGATTTTATCAGAAATTTTAAGCTTGCCAACGAAAATCTTTATCTTACAACATCCACAGTTGGCAATGATCTTCTGGTAACAAACATAAAGCCTTCGCCGACCAACTATGTTATCACCGGTAGCGGCGGCAGCTTCTCCGTCACATACGGAGGAGGCGGAGGTATCCCACTCGTAACCGGTACCCTTAATGAAGTCATTCAGGGCATCGGTGTTGACGCTATGGGTGAGCCCTGCACCATATTGTTTGGTGATGGCAGCGCAACCCTTGACATTGGCACGGGAACCGCAACATTTGCAAATGCCTCTGGATCTACCTGGGGTGAAATTACACTTTCTGGAAAGATCACTTCCGCAAGCGATTCTGCTACCGTGCGCATGGACGGTATTACGCTATCCAGCAATGCCGATATTGCAAACAGCGGCAGAGGGGATGGGATTACCCTTGTACCCAAAGGGGGAACACTGAATATTACCGGGGGCAATGTCTCGGCTATAAGCGGCAGCGCAGTTTCTAATCTCCTCCCCATCGGCTTCGGCGTAAACAGCGTATTGAACATTTCGGGCACGTCGGTATTAAGCTCGGCAAACTATCAACCAGGCGTAAACGAGTTAGAGGGAGGGACGCTCTATGTTACAACCGGAACAGAGGTAAACATCAGCGGTGGTACGATACGCAACACTGCGGCCGGTAACGCCGTTTTCTCAAACGGCCATATTGCATTGGGTGGCACTCCCCACATCAGCGGCCCTATCCGTATTTATACCCCTTATAGCAAGATGAGCGTGGACAGCAGCTTTTTGCCTGGCTCTAAGACCTACCCGCTTACGGTTTACGAGCTATCCGGCAGCATTATCGACAAGGTAGTTGTAGCCGGCGGCGCAGCGTTTAGCAGCAACTTTTCGCTTATCAACAAGGGATACGAGCTTGCAGTAAGTGGGAATGACCTTGTGGTGGGTCTAGCAGCCAAAAAAATATCCCTTGCTCCCGCCGCAAACAAAGACTTTGGCTCCGCAGCGGTAGGCTATGCAGCGCCGACTGCCCACAGCGTGGCGGTAAGCAATGCAGGCACTGAAGCGACAGGGGATTTGACCATTGCGCTTTCCGGTGCGGACGCAGCCAGCTTCATACTGTCAAAGAACGCAATTGCCAGCTTAGCGACAGACGGTACAGATAGCTTCACGGTTGCACCTAAGAAAGGTCTTTCGGCGAAAACCTACAATGCGACCGTTACGGTTTCGGGCGGCGCGGATATTATAGCGCAAAGCTTTGTCGTAACATTCAATGTTGTTGAGAATGGTACTACTCCTACGGCAACTGAAATCACCGGCTTTGCCGCCATACCCAACGTAAACGCAGGAACAGCCGGAAGCGCAACCTATGCGAATGCAGCGGCGGTTATCGCAGCCCTGCCCACCAGCGTAACGGCAAATTACTCCGGCGGGACGGCACCGTGGCCGGTAACCACTTGGGAGGACACGGATGGTTATAACGCGAATGAGGCAGGCAGCTACACGTTTACTGCCGACCTCGGCACAGCCCCCTCCGGTTATGCCAACAGCGCCGGTCATACATGCACTGTGGAAGTGGTGGTGAGTCCGGCGGACAGCACCACATATACCGTAACCTTTAACCCCAACGGTGGCAACGTATCGCCCGCCGGTGCAGAAACCGGCGCAGACGGCAAGCTCACCAGCCTCCCCACCCCGACCAGAAGCAAATATCGTTTTGACGGCTGGTTCACGGCAGTAAGCGGCGGAACCCAAATAACCACGGACTATGTATTTACCGCTAATACAACTATATATGCCCACTGGACTTATACCGGCGGTAGCGGCGGTTCGTCTTCCGGCAGTACTGCCCAACCTACTGCCCCGGCAGCCGATGGCGCGGTAAAAGTGAACTACACCTCCTCAAATGGCACGGCAGTCCTTTCCCTGCCGGCGGCCAAAGTCAATGACATCATTAAAAACTGTCAGGGCGGTGCAGCCGACATCGACCTCTCCAAAGTAAGCGGCATTACCGCGGCGGAACTTCCCAAAGCGGCTCTGTCAGCCATGAACGAAGCGGGTCTGGACATTACGCTTAAGCTGCCTGCCGGAACAATTACCCTGGGCGAAGATGCAGCCGCCTCTATTCTGGAGCAGGCGACCGGCAGCAATTTAAGTATTGAACTGCAGCCAGCAGCGACAGGTTCACTTACCCCGGCCCAACAAGAAGCAGTCCAGAGCGGTGACCTGGTGCTGGACATCAATATTCTTTCCGGCACCAAGAAGATCGCCGGCTTTGACGGAACTCTTTCCGTCCAGGCAGCTTACAACGGCCCCCAGCCTGTGGCCGTGTGGTACTTAAACGATAAAGGCGACCTGGAAAAAGTAAACTGCACCTTCAAAGACGGTATAGTCAGCTTCGACCTTGACCACCTCTCCCTGTATGTGGTGGGTCAGGATACTAAGGAAGCCGCTCAGGAAAATTCCTTCAGCGACGTTCTCCCCGGC
>JBAYYO010000143.1:0-5591 GCA_041672985.1 Syntrophomonas sp.
TAACAATGATCCTGACTTTCAAATGGAACTGGAGGACCTGCTCAATAATTATGCAGGTCGCCCTTCACTGCTCTATTTCGCAGAGAAAATGACTAGAGATCTGGGAGGTGCCAGGATTTATCTCAAGCGGGAGGATCTCAACCATACCGGCTCGCATAAGATCAACAACGTACTGGGACAGGTACTGCTCGCCAAACGTATGGGCAAGACCCGCGTGATTGCGGAGACGGGCGCGGGGCAGCACGGCGTCGCCACAGCAACTGCCGCTGCACTAATGGGGATGGAATGCGAGATTTACATGGGCAAGGAGGATACCGACCGGCAGGCGCTCAATGTTTACCGCATGGAATTGTTGGGGGCGAAGGTGCATGTGGTTACAAGCGGTACTCAAACCCTCAAAGATGCGGTCAACGAAACGATGCGTGAATGGACGGCGCGGGTGGAAGACACTCACTATGTGCTCGGCTCAGTAATGGGACCGCACCCGTTTCCGACCATTGTGCGTGATTTCCAAAGCATAATTGGCCGTGAAGTCAAACAACAAATGCTGCAAAAGGAGGGCAGACTCCCGGATGCGCTGCTGGCCTGCGTTGGCGGCGGCAGCAATGCAATGGGTTTGTTTTATGATTTTATTAATGAACCAGGTGTTCGTTTAATTGGTTGTGAAGCCGCCGGACATGGCATCGATACAGCCGAGACTGCCGCAACTATGTCAACTGGAACTATAGGCATATTCCACGGTATGAAATCCTATTTTTGTCAGGATCAGTACGGTCAAATCGCGCCAGTCTACTCCATTTCGGCCGGACTTGACTATCCGGGGGTGGGTCCCGAGCATGCCTATCTGCATGATGTGGGCCGGGCAGAATATGTACCAATTACAGATGACGAGGCGGTAGAGGCTTTCGAATACCTGGCCTGCACAGAGGGAATTATTCCCGCCATTGAAAGCGCCCACGCGGTTGCCTACGCGAGGAAAATAGCGCCTGCCATGGGTAAGGGACAAATCTTGGTGGTCAATCTTTCCGGTAGGGGCGATAAAGATGTTGCAGCGATAGCACGTTACAGGAGGCTAGAGATCTATGAATAAGATACAGCAAGCATTTGTAAACGGAAAAGCCTTCATTCCATTTATCACGGCGGGCGACCCGTCGCTGGAAATTACCGAACAGTTGGTGATTAAGATGGCGGAGGCGGGCGCCGATCTGATCGAGCTGGGCATTCCTTTTTCTGATCCGGTCGCAGAGGGACTGGTCATCCAGCGAGCCGATGAGCGTGCGCTGCTTGGTGGTGTAACGACAGACAAAATTTTTGCCATGGTGAGGAACATCCGCAAAATATGCCAGGTTCCCCTGGCCTTCATGACTTATGTGAATCCGATCTTTACCTATGGGACCGACCGCTTTATAAAAAACTGCCAGGAGGCGGGTATTGCTGCCATAATTGTTCCCGATGTACCGTTTGAAGAAAAGGATGAGCTCCTGCCTTATTGCGCGAAATACGGAGTTGACTTGATTTCATTGGTCGCGCCTACCTCCCGCGATCGGATCCGCATGATTGCCAGGGAGGCGCAGGGATTTGTTTACTGCGTATCTTCCCTGGGTGTAACCGGAGTAAGGCAGGAGATTAGTAATGACGTGGGCGAAATGGTCAAACTTATCAAGGAGGTTAAGGACATCCCTTGTGCGATAGGCTTTGGCATCTCAACGCCTGAACAGGTGGCGCAAGTGGTTCAGTTTTCCGACGGTGCAATTATGGGTAGCGCCATAGTGAAAATTGTGGAGCAATATGGGATAGACTGTGTGCCCTATGTGGGGGAATATGTGAAGATGATGAAGAAGGCGGCCATGCCAACATGAACCGAATTACATCCGCCCTACGGGGATACATCATCTTCGCTGGATAGCATCTTTAAACAACAAAATTGCAGCGAATTTCCCTTTTAAAATTGTCAAAGATATTGACATGAGTATTAAAACGAGTAAGATTATAGATGAAATTAGCACTCGTAGGAAGAGAGTGCTAACAACATTACTTATTGCTGCGCACATGCGTAGTTTTTATTGCGAGAGGAGCGATATTGTGGACAAAAAGCAGTTCAAAGCAGAATCTAAGCGGCTCTTGGATTTAATGATCAACTCAATCTACACTAATCGGGAAATCTTCTTACGGGAGCTCATTTCCAACTCTAGTGACGCCATCGACAAAATTTATTACAAAACCCTGGTGGATGAAGCACTGACCTTCAATAAAGACAGCTACTTTATCAAAATGTTTATTGACAAACCCAACCGAATATTAACAATTTCTGATACCGGCATTGGTATGACAAAGGAGGAACTGGATGACAATCTGGGGGTCATAGCCCAAAGCGGATCATTGAACTTTAAAAAGGATACCGAACTGAAAGATGGCTATGACATCATTGGCCAATTCGGGGTAGGGTTCTATTCTGCATTTATGGTTGCTGACACGATTACAGTTATCAGCAAGGCTTTCGGCAGCGATGAGGCTTATAAATGGGAATCCCAGGGGATAGAAGGCTATACCATTGAGCCGTGCGAAAAAGAAACGGTCGGCACTGACATTATCCTAAAAATAAAGGAAAATACCGATGATGAAACCTATGACGAGTATTTGGAGGAATACCGCTTAAGAAACATTATCAAGAAATACTCTGACTTCATTAGATATCCTATTAAGATGGATGTAACCAGAACCAAACTTAAAGAGGGCAGTGAAGACGAATACGAAGACTATACTGAGGAACAGATCGTAAACAGTATGGTTCCGATTTGGAAAAAGAATAAGAACGAACTCAGTCAGGAAGATTATGATAACTTCTACTTTGAAAAGCACTATGGCTTTGACAAGCCTATCAAGCATATGCACATTAGTACTGATGGTACGGTAAGTTACAATGCTATTCTCTTTATTCCTGAAAAAATGCCCTTCGATTTCTATACCAGAGAATACGAAAAGGGATTAGAGCTTTACTCCAATGGCGTTTTAATTATGAACAAATGCGCCGATTTACTGCCGGATTGTTTCAGCTTTGTTAAAGGAATGGTGGATTCAGAGGATTTGACTCTAAACATTTCCCGGGAAGTCCTGCAGCATGATCGGCAGTTAAAACTCATAGCCAAGAATATTAAGACCAAAATTAAAAATGAACTGAACAATATTTTGAAAAACGATAGAGAAAAATACGAAACCTTCTATCAAGCTTTTGGAAGACAATTGAAGTATGGCATCTATGATAACTTTGGAGCTGATAAAGACCTCTTACAGGATTTATTGATGTTTTACTCATCCAAGCAGAAAAAGATGGTCACCTTGGAAGAATACGCGGCCAGAATGCCTGAAGAACAAAAATATATTTATTATGCCGCCGGCGAATCAATCGAGAAACTGGAAAAATTGCCTCAAACCGAGCTGGTAGCTGATAAAGGATATGAAATACTATACTTTACTGATGATGTCGACGAATTTGCCATCAGAATAATGATGACCTACCAAGAAAAAGAGTTTAAATCGGTAGCCAGCGGCGACCTCGGTATTGCAGACGAAGAAAGTGAAACCGCCGCTGCAACAGATGAACAGAAGCAATTATTTGCAGACATGAAAAACATGCTGGGCGATAAGGTCAATGATGTCAGGGCCTCCAAAAGGCTGAAGCATCATCCCGTGTGTCTGACCAGCGAGGGTGCCATCAGCATTGAGATGGAGAAAACCCTGAATGCTGTTCCTAATGAACAGAATATCAAAGCTGATAAAGTGTTAGAAATTAACGTAAACCATGAGGTGTTTAAAGCACTGCAAGATGCTTGCGAAAATGATAAAGATAAACTGAGTCTCTACACCAATTTACTGTATAATCAAGCCCTGTTGATCGAAGGACTGCCGCTGGAGGATCCGTTGGAGTTTACCAATAACATCTGTAAAATAATGAAATAAAGCATCTGTCCCAACACTATTAACTGACACCTGGCTAATACTCTGAATTTGCTGCGCGGTCTTTCCAAAATACCAGAATAGGCTATACTATGGTAACGGGATATAACGTTTTACTTATAAGTGAGGCAGAAAAAGTGAGCAAAGTTGCTGGCAACGGTTGTGAAGCATCACCACCGATACAAGAAAGAGCACCGCTGCAAAAAATCGAACGCAGCCTTATAACCAAATATAGAAAGCCGATTTGGTCCAAGTTTACTAAGGCGGTCAAAGACTTCAATTTAATTGAAGATGGAGACAAGGTCGCTGTGGCTGTCTCAGGCGGTAAAGACAGCACCCTGATGGCCAAGTTATTTCAAGAATTGCATCGCCATGGCAACCGTAATTTCGAATTAGAATTCATTGTTATGGACCCAGGGTACCATGAGAGTGTCAGGGCATTATTGCTTGACAACTGTCAGCAATTAAATATTCCCATCCATCTTTTTGAGTCCAACATTTTTAACATCGTTGATGAAATCGCCTCAGATTATCCTTGCTATATGTGTGCCAAGATGCGCCGCGGAGCCCTGTACTCGAAAGCTCAGGAATTAGGATGCAATAAACTGGCCCTGGGGCATCATTTTAATGATGTTATTGAAACAACACTTTTGAACATGTTTTATGCAGGCAGTTTTAAAACCATGCTGCCCAAATTAAAGTCTACTAATTTTACGGGTTTAGAATTGATCCGGCCTTTATATTATGTGGAGGAACAAGCTATCGCCAAGTTCACTAATGAACATGGGATTTGGCCGCTAAACTGTGCCTGCATGGTAGCAGCGGAGAGGATTGGCAATAAACGGTATGAGATCAAAGAAGTAATTCAAGAATTGAAGGGGAGATTTCCCAACATAGACAAGCTTATAATGAAATCTACCCAAAATGTGAACATGGACTGTATTCTGGGATGGAAAAGAGATGGCGAAAAATATTCCTACCTCGACTCTTACTAGGGTTGTCAAGGGGACGGGGTTGTTGACAACTTCGGGAGTTGTCAACAACCCCGTCCCCTTGACAACCCCTTGACACTCAGCGGGAAATATTCTGCCCTGTATATATTTCCAACATTTCCCTTTTTATTTGTTTTTTTATCTTGACCTTTTCCTTGGGTTTGAGATCTTGTTTGGCGGTTCCAAATAGATAGTTGTCCAGATCAAATTCCTTCAAAAGCATTTTAGTATGGAAAATATTATCCTGATAGACATTTACATCGATCATTTGATAGAGGCTGCGGGTTTTGCTGGATATATAGTTCTGAATGGAATTGATCTTGTGATCAATAAAATACTTCTTGCCATCAAGATCCCTGGTAAACCCCCGCACCCGATAATCAATAATGCTGATATCGGGGCCAAAAACATGAATAAGGTAATTCAGGGCTTTAAGCGGTGAGATCTGCCCACAGGTAGAAATATCAATGTCAGCTCTGAAGGTACTTACTCCGCGATCAGGATGGCTTTCAGGATAGGTGTGAACGGTAATATGGCTCTTGTCTAAATGCGCAACCACTGCATCGGGTAAAGGACCAGGCGATTCTTTAGTGAGATCACCGCAGGCTTCGATACGGCCCTCATTCTCAGCGATAAGAATAGTAA
>JBAYYO010000144.1:0-5586 GCA_041672985.1 Syntrophomonas sp.
ACTCATGAATCTCCAACCCCACCCCGTGTCCGGTACCATGTACAAAATAACTATCCAATTCATATTTGGCCAAGCCTTGCCTTACCTGTCGGTCAATTGCCTTGCCGGTCACACCGGCCTGTATGGCAGCAACGCCTATTTCCTGTACCCCCAGCACCTTATGGTAAATATCCCGAAGCTTCGTTGAAGGCTCACCAATCGCCACCGTCCTGGTCATATCCCCCGCGTAACCCTGGTAGAATCCTCCGAAATCCATAGTGAGCATATCCCCGGTTTGAATAAGTCGGTCCCCTGGTTGTCCATGCGGCAAGGCAGCATTCTCTCCAGCAACTGCAATGGTAGTAAAGGATTCCTGACTGCATCCCAAATCCTTGAGTAAGCAGGTAATACGATTGGCAATATATCTTTCACTAACTCCTACCCGTATTTCCGAGCAAATACTGGTAAAGACCATATCCCCAATGCGAGCCGCCTGCCTCAGCGAATCCAACTCTAGCGCATCTTTCACGGCCCGAAACTCTTCAATAACGTTGGCCCGAGGATATAATTGCGGTTTCAATCGGGCGGCTAATTGCTCGAACAACTCATAGTTGATGTGGTTACTTTCAACCACCAGGCTATTATATTTATCGCAAATACCGGCTAAGCTGTCAAGTCCAGGGCCATATTCCCTAACCAACTCCCAATCTGCACATTCCCTGTTAACCTGCTCCAGGTACCTTCCATCGGTTACAATATACTTTTCATCGGCACTTATAACCAGTCTGGCATCACTGCCACCGCTAAAAGCAGACAGATAGTATATGTTTTCCGGTTTGGTTACCAGGAAGGCATCCAGATGCTTTTCTTCCATAAATTCACGGACTTTTTTAATTCGTTCTTTTATCAGAGTACACCTGCTTTCTTTACACTAACCCCTGGGAAATAATTGACACGCGGCTTTAAGGGCAAGTTTGTAACCCATTGAGCCGAGGCCAAAGATGCCGCCCACTGACAGGGCAGAAAAAAGTGATTTGCTCCGCCAGCTTTCCCGCGCATATATATTGGACAAATGAACTTCCAGGAAGGGAATCTGCACTGCCTTCAGAGCATCATAAATGGCAATACTGTAGTGCGTATATGCCCCTGGATTTAAAATAATACAGTCCACTTTCGTGTACGCTTGCTGGATTCTATCCACCAGTTCGCCCTCATGATTAGACTGAAAAAATTCTACCTCGACACCCTCCTGGGATGCTATAGCACTAAGTTCCGTATTAATTTCCTCCAGAGTCTCTGCACCATAATATTCTTTTTCTCTAATTCCGAGCATATTTAGATTGGGCCCATTAATAAATAATATCCTGGTCATCAACACTATCTCCCTTCTAGTGTCCCCCGATGTTAATGCTCTCAAGCCTTATGGAAGCAGCAGCTTTGCCGCCATAAAAGCGCAAATCATTTCCCACTGCTTCAATATCTTGCAGTAACCTTAACAGATTACCGGCCACGGTTATTCCCCGCACAGGAAATGTCAGTTGACCCTGTTCTATCATGATACCTGCCGCCCCCACGGAAAAGTCGCCTGTAATAGGATTGGCAGTATGCATACCCATCACTTCAGTGATATAGAAACCTTGTCCTATAGCTCCTATCAGACTTTCTTGACTATGCAGACCCGGTTTAAGCATGAGGTTGGTGGTACCAACTCCCGGCAGACTTCTAAAAGATCCCCTTATACCATTTCCGGTAGATTTCAGGCCAGCTTTAAGTCCCGAGTTGGTGTCATACAGAAATCCTATTAAATCCCCATTTTCAATTATCATGTTCCTTGAGGAGGCCACCCCTTCACCATCAAAAGGAAAACTGGCAATTCCATCTTTATTAGTCGCATCATCTAACAAGGTAATCTGCCGGGAAGCTACTTGCCGCCCCATCTTATCTGCCAGCATTGATTTCCCTTTTTGCACAGCGTCAGCTTCTATCGACGAAGATAACAAACCCATGAAACGGGTAACTACATATGGATCCATAATGCATTGTATCCGGGCAGATGGAATAGTCCTCCCCCCCAGACTGCGGACAGCTTTCATTGCTGCCTCCTCACCTACACTCTTGGGATTGAGGGATGCTATAGCTCTTTGCATCGTAAAGGAGAAGCCATTTTGACTATCATCGTGTTCACCTGCGACCAGTGATATCTGCAGGCCGCAATAACTGCCTTTGCCAAATGCATAAAGACCCCGGCTATTCATTACCAGGGTAGAATATTCAGAATCTTCATAACCAGCTCTCTCTACCAGTTTAATTCTGGGGTCAAATGCCCGGGCCGCTATCTCTGCTTCTCGGGCAATATCTATCTTGTCTGCTATTGTGACAGCAGAAATACCTTCATCAAATGTATTAATTACCGGGTAGGCTTGATCCCCTTCCGGAAAGCGGTTAAATTTGTCAGGTGCAGTAAATTCGGATATATGCACTGCATTTTCGACCATTTCTTCTATGGCTTTTTCAGAAAGGTCGCTGCTACAAGCAAACCCCATCCGATCACCATTGAAGACTCGCAAACCCAAACCCATTTGTTCAGCTTCCTGGAGAGTTTCCACCTGCCCGCCGCACACATCTATATTCAACTCCCGATCATACATCAGGAATGCCTCACCTTCCAAACCCCTGGCATGGACTGCATGTAAAGCTATTTCTCCAGCATTTTTCAAGATCCCTTCCACGCCCTGACACCTACTTTCTTCTTATCCTCTTGATTTGAGGACCCTCAGTCATAAAAGTCCCTCCTACAGTAAGCTCCTTAATACGAATGGTTGGCTGGGCATCCCCTACTGGCACCCCCTGGTTGTCTTTTCCACACACCCCCATACCAAAACCAAGGTCTTTGCCCACCCTATCTATATTCATCAAAGCCCGCGGGCCATTACCAATCAATGTCGCACCCCGCACTGGATACTTTATCTCCCCATTTTCTATGATATATCCCTCCTGAACATCAAAGACAAAATCGCCATTGGTGGTGTTTACCTGTCCCCCGCCCATCTTTTTTACCAATAGACCGCGCGCAGTATCTTTAATGATCCGGTCCGGTTCATCTCCACCGGAGGCAATGAAAGTGTTGCTCATACGTGGAATGGGTTTATCCTGATAGGACTCCCGGCGTCCATTACCACTTGATTGCACACCATCTTTATTAGCAGTCAGGCGATCGTACAGGAATCCTTGTAAAAAGCCTTTATCTATCAGGAGGGTTCGACGTGCCGGTGAACCCTCGTCATCCCAGCGAAAGCTTCCATATTTTCCCGGTAAGGTAGCATCATCAATTACGCTCACCTCTTCATTGGCCACCTGCTGGCCCATTTTCTCTTGATAGACCGAAAGTCCCTTTTGGACCAGATCAGCTTCCAGTCCATGCCCACAAGCTTCATGAACCATGGTCCCACCTGCCTCGGCATGCATAACTACCGGCATGCGGCCTGCTGGTGCCGGGCGGGCTGACAACATCGCCAACGCTCTTGTGGCCGCCCGATTAGCCATATCTTCCAGTGATACTTGATTAAGCAGTTCCCAACCCGAAACACCACCGGCTACTTCATATCCGGTTTGAATCTGCCCAGCTCGTGAGGCAACAGCATTAACCAAGAATCTAACTCGGGCTGTTTCATCCTCTATCAACTCTCCATTCGAATTGGCAATCTGCACCTTTTTATGTATATCCCCTACCGCCACTGTAACTTGGCGTATTTCTTTATCTAAATTACGAGCTATATTATTGGCTTTGAGAACATGCTCTATTTTTTCAGCAAAATCCACCTGCTCCGGCAGGCGTAAGAACTCCATGGGGAACCCGGCCTCCTGAAGGGATAAAGTAATTGCCGGGCCTATTTCTCGAGAATGCGTTTCCATTCCGCGGTTGACCACCGCCGCGGCTTTTAGAAGGCCCGCAGCAGATAAATCATGGGTAGATACATAGAATGTCTTGCCATCCTTTATTAACCTGATGCCTGCTCCCTTTTCCCGACCACTATTTATCTTCTCTATCCGGTCGTCTTCGCACAGAACATTGCTGGTCAGCTTTTCTTCTACATAGATCTCAGCAAAATCCCCGCCTTTTTCCATAGCCTTTTCCAAAACTCTTGCCAGCAGCTCTTTCTCTACCACTTAATGACCTCCAACAGTTATATTTATATTTCATCGTTCTTCCCGGTCATACGCTAAGCCCAGTGCTGCTGGAGTGCCTGTCTCCTGCCGCAAACGGATAGTAACCAATACCAACACTAAAATGGTTAATAAATAAGGAAGCATGGCCAGGTAAAAGGAGGATATACTGATGCCTATTATCTGCAAGCGGAAGGTCAAGGCTTCCACTCCTCCAAAGAGGTAGGCTCCCATGATAGCACGCAATGGATTCCAGAGGGCGAAAATGACCAGTGCAACGGCTATCCAGCCCCGCCCCGCAGTCATGTTCTCCTGCCATGAAGGTGCATAGCCCAGAGACAGGTAGGCACCTCCCATTCCCGCAAGTATGCCACCCAATATTGTACAAAAGTAGCGTACCCGGCTGACGCTAATTCCAACTGCATCAGCAGCAGCAGGATTCTGTCCCACCGCCCGAATGGTTAACCCCCATCTGCTGCGATAAAAAACATACCAGATTATTATGGCAATTAGGATGCTGCAGTAAACCAATGCATCCTGTCTGAACAAAATGGGCCCCAATACTGGAATGTCTGCCAGGCCGGGAATATGTACGGCTTTAAAAGGGTTACTGAGCGGAACTCCCTGGTAAGCCTTGCCAACCACACCACTGATACCTGTGCCCAAAATAGTCAAGGCTAACCCGCTGACAACCTGATTCCCTCTCATGGTAACACATATAAAAGCATGGAGTGCAGCCAATAATCCTCCGGCCAGCATGGCCGCCAGCAATCCATACCAGTGATTACCGGTTTTAATTGCCATGAGGAATCCTGTTACTGCCCCTACCAGCATCATGCCCTCCACCCCCAGATTTAGTATGCCAGATCTTTCAGCAATTAACTCTCCCAGGGCAGCCAGCAGTATGGAAGTTCCAGCCACAATAGCAGCGGCCAGAAAGGCAATTAATATTGACATCTCCATTATTCCGCCGCCCTTCTGCCTATTTTTAACCGGTATTTAAGAAATATTTCTCCGGCCAACAAGAAAAACAGGATTGATCCCTGTAATATCAGGACAATTGAAAAGGGAATTCCCGAACTTTGCGCTGCAAAACCACCCACTAACAGTGCTCCCATCAGGAAAGCCACCAGTATAATTGCAAACGGATTAAGCCTGCCCAACCAGGCCACAATAATGGCCGTATAACCATAACCAGGCGAAATACCTGATTGGAGGCGATGGGTAATCCCCGTCACCTCAATCATACCAGCTATACCAGCAATTCCGCCGCTGATTAGCATTACCAGCATGATATTTCGGGGCACATTGATACCAGCGTAACGGGCGGCGAGGTGACTTTCACCGATTACCTTTATTTCATAACCCCAACGGGTATAATTCAAGAGATAATAAAAAATGATGGCTATGAGCAGAGCAATAAGCAAGCCAATGTGTACCCGG
>JBAYYO010000145.1:0-5572 GCA_041672985.1 Syntrophomonas sp.
CCACTACTTCAGCGAATTGATACTGCTTCATATCCGCCATTATTTCGCGGATAATTTTAATTACGTCTTCACCCATGCTCTTCTCCTTTCGTTTGTTATTTACCAACATTTTTTGCCTTGATGTTATATTATTTGCAATTTACCAATTTGTCAACATACAAATATATTTAATGCAAAAAATTTGTTATTTACAAAGAGGTAGAGTTGGACAGCAGCGGGGACATTGAGAGCAAGATCAGGTCGTATGAGGAATACCTAGAGGACCATGAGGGACAGCAGGTAGTGGTCTGCAAGCACCGTCGGGCAGCGGAACGGATACGGCAGGGGAAATGGATGATACCAGTCATGTGCCTGGATCTGGCGGCGGTAAAAGACCAATGGGCCGGGGACTAAGCCCCGGCTCTTGCTTTACTCTTTCTCAACAGCCTGGCCGTCCACATAGGCCTCAGCCAATATGTACCCGATCACCGAGCCAAACGCACCGATTACAGCAGCCACCTGTACGATCATGTTCTCCGGCACCTTGGCCAGGATAAGGCCTGATGTCGCCAGCCCGGTCAGCAACGCCCAAAACTTACGGCTGGAAAGTTTCTTTGCCCAATCAATTTTCATTATTTTATAACTCCTTCCCTGCTCAGTATTACCATCGTCTTGACAACATCGTCCGAAAGATTAATATTACCCTTGCCATCGCCGGCTATCGATTTCCGGTCCATCAGTTTTTTAATTGTAGGCTTTGCCCAATCAGGCAAATCATTATAAGTTTTATAAATCACTTCTTCATCCTCTCCTTTCAGATCCGCAAGTAATCTGCTCCAGGGGAAAGCTGCCCCCGGATCGTTCGGCCTGTTTACACTATCAATTCTGCAGTGTCCAACAATGTGGTCAGCATCAACCGGAATACCATGCTTGACCACTAATGCTAGATGCAGCAACCTGGTAGCCTGATACTGGGCCTCAGTGAGCCCCTGGCCGGCCAATGCCTCATGCTCGATACCGATGGTATAGAAGTTCGGATTGCTGCCGTCATACAGCGGCCAATTCGGTTTCAGAACAATCCCCGCGTGCCAGGCGGTGTCCTGATCAGCCACCAGTTGATATACCTCGCCTTTCTTGGTCACTAGGTAATGGGCTGAGGCCTTTGCTTTTGGATTCCTCAACCAGGACAGAGTACCCGGCATTAAGCCAGCGGTAATATGGTTTACAATGGCAATGATCTTCCGGCCCCTGCGGCCGGCGGTAAAGTTTGGACTGGGCGCTTGAATTATGTTCATAAGTCCTCCTTTCTATTGTGGTCCCTGCTGATCCTGATCCGGGGCATGAGTCGGATCGGCAACGGTACCGTCACAAAGATTCTCCAGTTTCCTTTTGCTGAACAGCGATATCCAGGCGAAGGTTTCCACTCCGGCCTCCCGGAAGTTTTCGGCCATACTCCACAACTCCACCAGGAACAAAATCGAATAAACGATGCTGCCAAACAGTTGGGCTGCTGCGTCATACCCAAAAACATACCTGGCCTGGGCAGCAACCACGCACATGCAGAAGTAGGCTACAATCTTTACTGCTGTTCCACGGAACATGGCATCTGAACGGATATGCCCACCAACAAAAGCCTGGTACATACCTCCATGGTTCTTGGCCTCAGCGAACAGTCTGCTGAGCAGATCCAGTACCAATACAATCCATAGAGCGTAAAGAGGAGCTCCCGGGTCCACCAGATAGCACAAGGCCCCCAATAAAAGTCCACCCAGCTGAGCCAGGTGGTTGGTAAAGATTTTCGTGAATGTTGATCCGAACATTGCTAAAACCCCAATTTGAATCACTCCTCTCTTAAGTAATAATTTTTGTACATATGGCATATAATGTATTTTGGTGTATAATGGAATCACGTTGAATCATACTATATCCAAAGGAGGTGAAACTATGCAAAAACTTACTGCGCTGTTTTTAATGGTGTTTATGGTGTTTGGGGTTACTGGAACGGCCTGGGCACAAACCCCGGAAGAAATACTACAAATAAGACATTACTTTCAAGACCAAATAGATTCCATCCAATCTACCAACAAAATGAGTAACGATGAAATATATAGCGTTTATGTTGACCTGAATAGGATACCTCAAGGAAGTGTAACCGCCACTGTTTATGAAAACATTAATGAGCAAGCAACTACAACAACCTTCGCTAATATAGTAGTCCAGCCAATACAAGGAATTAACGGCGCACACGATAAAATAACTCGATTTTGGTCTTACCTCGACAATAACAATGATGAGGTTTTTTTAGCCCAATGGGGAGGAGCGCCCGAAAATACTGTAATTGGTTATGCGTATGGAGTCACTAAAACACAAACCATGACTTCTTTTGTTACCGGTATACCTGAATGTTTAGGAAATGTCCGCATATATGATTATGTTGTAAGTAGCGGCGACAGCGATTCCTCGTCCAGTACGCCTACTACAACGAAAGCGGCAACCGCCACTAAAGACACACATCCTCAATGGGCTGAGGCTTACTTAGCAAAAGCGATTTTTACTTTAAGTGATAACACTTTCGTTTTTAATAACCAAATAGAGAAAATGGACGTTGCCCCCTACATCAAGGACAACCTAACCTATTTGCCTGTTCGCTATTTAGCTTATAGTCTAGGTGTAAAACCCGAAGAAATAGCATGGAATCAAGCCGATCAAAAAGTCACTGTTACTTCGGAAAAAACCATTGTTGAAATGACCATCGGAAGCAACATTATGACCGTAAATGGAACCGAAACCAAAATGGATGTTGCGCCTGAAATAAAGGATAATCGCACCATGTTACCTGCCCGATGGCTAGGGGGAGCACTGGGAGCAAAAGTCACTTGGAACGAACAAAGTCAATCGGCAATTATCGAAACAGCGAAACCGGGGGATTAAGCCCCGGTTTCTTATTATTAGCCTTGCTGGTATTCCTGCAACCTTATTCCTGCATAATTCTTACGGGTAGCCTCAAATTTCCATTTGACTTTGCTGTTGCTATTCCCATTATTTCTTTCTCTTATTTTGAAATAATCAGGACCGACCTCAATAACCCTTACATCATTTTCGCCATAAGACTGCACCCAAACATCCCAGGGTGTTGATTCCGTATCTGGTTCAATGCATTCAAGGAAAATAGGGTCAAGGTGCACAATTGCTTCACCGTTAATAAGATCAACAGTTCCCTTGTCATAGTAAAGTAATTCTGGAGATTCTACAGCGTTCAGTAACCGCGCGCCATAGTTTTTAGTAAATTCAATATAGTTAAGTGAACCCGTTTTGGATATGCTACCCTGAACAAGAAGATCTCCATTAACGGTAGTCCCGCTAGGGGCTGAAAGATAGATGCTAGACCCATACGCCTCTAATTCTGCCCCGCTTGCCCGCAGATATAACCCCTTACCGGATTCTGTTGTGAGTCTTAATTTAGAAGAATAAGCTGCCAATTCTCCGAATAGGACACCGTTCTCATAAAGTTTCAAATGAGCTTGACTTGAATTAGCCAAAGTTTCAAACACTTTTTGATTGCTATAAATAATTGCCAATCTGTTGGTTTTGTCCAATACAATATAATCAGTAGCGTTTTCCGCTCCCGTCCTAAACTCTGAAGCATAAATTTCACCATCAATAATTTTTATGCCATACCGCCGTATCAAATCCCTTATCCAGCTCCCGATCAGCACCCTTAGATTATCGTCAGCGTCATACACAGAAAACCCAGCACTATCTACCGTCACATAACCCGGCTGATCGCATTTGGTGTTTGCCACAGTATCATCGGTGTATTTACCTGCATTTTCCCAATCGCCAGCAGCATAGGATTGACCAGTGGCTTTTGCAGTTTTACACTTTTTTATATCTCCCGTTGGCCCGCCGGTCCATATATCTCCCACATCGTAGGGAGGCGTCGGCTGTGAAGTGAATGTCCTTGTCTTTGTGGCAGGGTCATAACCATCTTCAAAAGTCGAAGCAGTTCCTACTTGGATTAAAGCAGCATTAAGCAGTCCGGTTGTGATTTCATCAGCCGTAAAACCGGCACCGGTCCCGAAGGTGCGCCAGTTCCAGGTATCCCCGGTTTTGGTGTTGGCCAGGGCAAATATCCCGCCGCCAATTTTCATAGCTTTGGTAGCGCTGGCGAAGGTGGCTGCATCCATGATCAGGATGCCATCATCTTTTGTTTGGAAAACATAGCTGGTAGTGTTTTCTATCTCGTTCTGCAGGACTGATATCTTGCCGTCTAGCCATGCGGTGTTATAGGTGCTATTCTTAACGTCCCGGATCTCCTTCTGGACGTTATAAGTAACCTCAACGATAGACGGAGCGAAGTTACCCACGGTCACAGAGGATGAACTCGGGTCCAGCAGATCTCTCTCCAATTCAATCACCCTGGCCGACATTCTTAGTTTTGGAGTAAATGCCTCATCAATCACCCTTACAGTATCACCCAAGCGGACAGCTTCATGGCTGTATCCTGAAAGCATCTCCAAAACGATTGCTTTTAAAGTATAGGTAGCCCGCAGGCTGTTCACTGTCTGTAAGTAATCCCAAGTCTCCTGTAGCAGTGCAGCCGCATCCTCCTGTTCCTCGTTGGTATAGACCCCATACCGATGTCTATTTCCTGGCCTGCCGTATAAAGCAAGGGCTGAGGTGTCACCAACCCATTCCTGATCGGCAGGTTTGTCTGCCGGATCTCCGCCGGCAACGGTCCAGACCTCATCCTTAAAAGTCAGCCGGCGGCCGTAACTGCCGGAGTCAGTCTCGACCCCTTTGCCCCGGCCATACATGGCGGTACAAACGTCAGTCAAATCGATCTCCCTGTTAATCTCCTCAATATCTTTATCATAGCTAAAGGTCTTGCCGGTATCAGCTCCCCGCTGGCGCATGAGGTCCACGTACCTGGTTATGACTCCGCCCATTATCAGGCAGCGCCAACGCAGTTCCCCGCCCCATGTCTCGGCTACCTTCTGTACTCCTGCAAGGGCCGACTCATAATATACGTTGCAGCTGGCTGTCCCCAGATCATCAACGATACCCACATTCCAGCGGGTATTTGCTAGCACACTGGTTATAGCGGCAAGGGCCGTAGTTGATGGCCGGACATCGGTCACGATATCATCAATCAACTCATACAGGCAGTGTTGACAGTAAACCTGCTTTTCGAAAGTATTTTTATGGGTATCGGTAACCTGTTTGATCTCGAAAAACTGCCAGTAGGCATCCAGATCGATAAAGGCAACCAGACTGCCCACAGTCAGATAAGGCATATAATCAGGATTGATAATCTTGAACCTGAACGTGTTGTCACCATTAAGCTTTTCGTAATGCCTAGCATCTGTATAATCGGATGCTGGGATAATGGCCGTCAGCTCTTCAGACGAATTAAATATGTAGAGTAGGTTCGCCTGAGCTGCAACTGTAACTAAAGCCCTGGCCCCCTCGTTGAACAAGGCATCGTTAAATAGATGAGAGTTAAACATACATTACCTCCCGGGCATAAAAAATAAAGCCCCTGTGGCTCAATGTGTGCTGCGCATAATTAGTCTACTGTGCAGCTTCTAAG
>JBAYYO010000146.1:0-5521 GCA_041672985.1 Syntrophomonas sp.
GATTCCATTTATGGTATACAACGGTTTTCCCGGCTCTATTTCCCTTTTTCGTTGCCGCTGAGTTATTAGTCAGCCTGCGTTTTGTAAACATACTAGGTGTTTGGCTGGAACCCATTATGCGCCCCGTATTTAACCTGCCAGGTTGCAGCTCACTGGTAATGGTAATGGGATTTACATCTGGTTTTCCAGTAGGAGCATTGCTTACCCGAAAGTTATACGAACAACAACTGCTTACCGCTGATGAGGCTGAGAGACTGGTATCTTTCACCAATAATTCCAGCCCCCTCTTCATTGTGGGAGCAATCGGGGTTGGAATGTTCGGCAACCCTGCAGTCGGCTATTTGTTAGCTGCCGGGCACTATTTGTCTAATTTGTTGTTAGGTTTTATATGGAGGTTTAGGCCCCCATCGCCATCCTTACCCCAACCCCGCACTGATAATTATTCGGATATTCAATCAACTAATACGGCTGTTGATGGTATAGGCAAAATCCTGGGCAACTCAATAAACAACGCCCTTAACAATATAATAGCCGTGGGTGGTTTTATCGTAATTTTCTCGGTCCTTACCAGAATGCTTTCCTTTTGGGGATTCATGGATCTAATGGCAACTTTCCTGGTCAAGATATTCACCTGCTGGCACCTATCCTACCCACTCGCTTATGGGCTTAGTATGGGTTTCTTTGAGATTACTCTAGGATCTAAAGCCGCTGTAGCAGCTAACTCCCCCGAGATTTTATCCACTCTTCTGGTGGTTAGTTCCATCCTCGCCTTCAGCGGTCTGTCTATCATCGCTCAAATCATGAGCATTGTGGCCGGAATGCCGATACGCTTATCTTTTTACATTCTCGCTCGCATTATGCAAATACTGCTATCGGCCTTAATAACCTATAGCATCTATCGCTTGTTCCTGGCTCATACCGTTAGTGCTATGGGCGTGGCATCACTACCTGTTTATAAGGTGCTGTATTCATTCAACGCCTGGGCATTATCCCTGTACAGTATGCTGGCAGGCTGTATAATAATCTTGTTTATGCTAGGGGTGGCCTGGTGTAAAAACCATTAGTCCACCTCATTGTCCATCTCCAATTTGATTTGATCCCGGCCTTGCACCACTGTGTCCAGCCCTTTTCGTAGTACATACTCTATATGCCCCAGAACCCCATCTGCATACTCATCGGCGTCCTGGCGTACCTGTTGAGCCACCCTCTCACTTTTGGCTATAATTTCTTCAGCTATATTCATGGCGTTTCTGGTAATTTCATTATCATCCACCATCCGAGCGGCTTCACTTTTGTATTGCTCCATATATTGGTTGGCCTCAGCGCAGGCCTCACTCACTATTCTATCCTTTTCAGATAGAACCAGTTTGGCCGTTTCCAATTCCTCGGGCAAAATAGCCCTTATACGGTCTACCCTATCTAAAAAGCGATTGGTTTCCACCAGTGATTTTCCTCCTGATAGAGGCATTTTTCTACTCCCCTTGAGTAAAAGTTCCATCTCATCCAATATGCGAAATATTTCCATCATCTTTTGGATCCTCCTCATGCCAACAATAATAATGCAAACTCGACTCTCCATAGTTATTTAGCCGGTACTTGCATAATCTTTGAAACGACGGCATTTCCTTTTTACGAGGTGTTCTTATTACTATAATCCCTTCTGCTGTCAAAAGATCTACCCCATCAATATACTCCATTACCTTATAAAATAAGCTATCCTTAGTAAAGGGCGGATCAATATAGATAAGATCAAATCTTTTTCCCTGACGTTCCAAGCGCTTCAGCGCCTGGAAAACATCGCTGCGATATACTTCAAAACCTGCTTCGAATCTGCAATTGCTTAAATTATCCTTGATTATTTTTACAGCCTCAATAGAGTTGTCCACAAAAACGACCTTTTGTGCCCCCCGGCTGAGCGCTTCAATGCCTACGCTTCCACTGCCGGCAAACAAGTCCAATAGGTTTGCTTCTGCAACCTTGGGTCCCAATACATTAAACAAAGCTTCTTTTATCATATCGGTTATGGGACGAGTAGTAAGCCCTGAAGGGGCTTTCAACCTTTTGCCTTTTGCAAAACCAGAAATAACTCGCAATTTTTCTCTCCTTAATATGTTTCGATTAAAGGAATCAATTACCTCTTTTTGTTTTGATTAATTTTGATTGTACCAGAAAATTTATTTTATAAAAAATGTTCTTTCTATGAATATTATTGTAAATAAAGGCAATGATATAATTACTAGGTAGTAAACCTGGTAAACAAACCCTCCCCAACAACTTTACAAAATTCTCCTCTCCCCAAAATGGCGACTTCGGTCGCCATTTTATTTGGGGATACGAAAACCCCTGATGATGTTGCTATTATTCGTATCAGGTGAGGATACTATTAGGCTAAATTGATGATAATAAAAAATAAAACCTGAGGAGGTTATCAAAGAATGAATCATTTGTTGAAGAATTTCAATCTTAATGTTGATTTGGCGGTCGAGGCCCGGGATCTTATTCGAGGTACTACCGATCGTGAGATTCAGGGAGTAGAAGAGCAAGTAGAAAATCTGGAGCAAGTAAAAATCACCACTATAATCATTAAGGATGAGCAAGGTGCTCAAACTATGGGGCGCCCGGTCGGCACATATGTAACCATTGAGTCTCCTCCGTTGAAAATTAACGATCCCTATGTGAAAGAAGAAATAATAGACGCCATGAGCAAGAGTATGCCTGCCTTGCTTAATAATAGACTTCAGCCCCAGGATGTGGTACTCCTGGTCGGATTGGGGAACTGGCGGGCTACGGCAGATTCCCTGGGCCCCAAGTTTATTGAATACAGTCCCATAACCCGTCATTATTACCAGTATGCACGGGAGGCTTTGGTTGAAGGCATGCGGCCTACTTGTGGTATAGCCCCCGGCGTGCTGGGAATTACCGGACTGGAGACTTTTGATGTAGGCAAAGGGGGTGTCGATAGAATCAAGCCCGCTGTTCTGGTAGTAGTCGATGCCCTGGCCGCTCAGAATGTGGATAGAATCGGCACGACTATACAGATGGGCAATACTGGTATTCAACCGGGCGGTGGTATAGGCAACGCTCGCCAGGCTTTAACCCAGCAATTATTAGGTGTACCAGTAATCGCCATTGGCTGCCCAACTATTGTAAATGCCGCCGTAATTACTAATCAGGCCATTCAAAAATTTTGTTCCAGCAGTGGGGCTGTTTTTAACGAATTGACAGCCACCAATGCGGTAAAAGATATTCTTTCCTTTTTTGGTGGCAGCCTTACGGTTACCCCCAAAGAAATAGATGATATTGTGGAAAACTCTTCACGTATTATAGCCATGGGGGTCGCGACTTCCCTCTTCCCCGATATATCTATTGAACAACTTGAATTGTATGCCAACTAAGCAAAACAATTATTGATAATTCCCTACTTAGAAATTCTCTGGTTTTCTCAAAAGAGCATGGAACCTGGTCCGCTCTAATCAAAGAACTTCTTCGGCCCTGAGCTGACGTCTACGAGCTAGCTTGCCAACTTGACAAGCTGGGCGGTTTTGCCGACAATCTCTGAAAAATGCAAACAAGCGGATAATAATTAATCCGCCTGTTCGTTATTAGTATGGTTAGTTTTGTTATGATATTATTTCATGCCAACTTTACCCTGCTCATAAGACTGAATCATTTTCTTTACCATTTGGCCACCGATGCTGCCAGCCTGGGCAGAAGTCAGGTCGCCATTGTAACCCTGTTTTAAGTTTACCCCTACGTCAGTTGCAGCTTCCATTTTGAAGGCATCCATCCCAGCTTTTGCTTCGGGAACCAACAGTCTATTGCTATTGCTTCTTGCCATTTAAAATTCACCTCCTTTATATTGTGTAGTCTTATTGTTTCCTATGTCGAAACTTATATGCTAGTAGATATTTCAATTGTTTTTATTTTTTGTTTTGGGTCTGATACCCATTTCCTGCCCTACTTCAAATTTCAATTTCTCTACTAATTTCTGGTTATTATGATCTTCGTCCCGGGTCTTGTTTTGAGATTCTGTTGACTGATGCTTAACCAGCTTCCTCACCTCCTAAGTTTTTTATTTATTTATTGAGACAAGAAAAAATACTGCCGTCAATTTACGAGGGCAGTATTATGTTGAGCATCTTTTAATATTTTTATTTTGCCAAATCTTCCGAATTTGTTGACTAATTCATGGCGATTAAGGCATTTTCCTTAAATTTCAAACCAATATAATGGTCTATTTTCTCTTCTCTAATTTGCTGGGGACTGAAGTTGGCCGCAGCTTCCGATGATGCCCTAATCATTTCCTGATCCCTCAATAGATTGGCTACCTTGAGCTGATTAAGCCCGTGCTGTTTAACCCCCCAAAAGTCCCCCGGACCTCTGATTAGAAGATCCTCATTGGCCAATTCAAACCCATCACTGGTCTTTTCCATTGCTCTCAGCCGCTGCAGAGCATCCCCGGTTCTAGGTTCCCCGATAAGGATACAATAAGACTGCTTTTGACTTCTGCCCACCCGGCCCCGCAGTTGGTGCAGTTGAGACAGACCAAATCGCTCCGCGTGTTCTATAAGCATTATACAGGCGTTACTAACATCTACCCCGACCTCTACTACGGTGGTGGTAACCAGAACATCAATCTCTCCTCTTTGAAAGGATTTCATTATATAGTCTTTTTCACTGGCTTTCATCCTTCCATGTAATAACCCCACTCTTAGATCAGGATAGACTATAGTCCGCAATTCTTCATACAGTGTTACCGCGGCTTGTAAATCACGGTTTTCTGACTCCTCTATCAAGGGACAAACTACAAAAGCTTGGGCGCCTTTTTGTATTTCTGTGCGTATGAAATAGTAGGCCTTATCCCGAGATGATCTGGGTATGTAAGTCGTTTTCACCGCTTTACGGCCTGGAGGCAGTTGGTTAATTACAGATACATTCAGGTCTCCGTATAGTGCCAGAGCCAGAGTCCTGGGTATGGGGGTAGCCGTCATAACCAATATATCAGGTATTTGTCCCTTATTTCTCAGTTGGGTCCTTTGCCTGACGCCAAATCGGTGCTGCTCGTCAATAACAGCCAGTCCCAGATTTTTGAATCGCACTTCTTCTTGAATAAGGGCATGGGTTCCGACCAAA
This sequence comes from Syntrophomonas sp., assembly GCA_041672985.1. Classification (GTDB taxonomy): domain Bacteria; phylum Bacillota; class Syntrophomonadia; order Syntrophomonadales; family Syntrophomonadaceae; genus PHAA01. Next base: position 5,134 of record JBAYYO010000146.1, read on the forward strand.
ATATCAATCTCCCCGGCAGCCATCGCTTCCAGAATCATCCTCCGTTCACCAATAGTTGTTCCACTGGTTAAACGAGCTATAACTGTGGCGGTGTTATGAAAAATCCTGCTCAAGGAATTTAAATGCTGCTCAGCCAGGATCTCGGTCGGCACCATAATAGCTGCCTGGTATCCACTGGCAACTGCATGGGCCATGGCAAGGGCAGCTACTACTGTTTTGCCTGAACCTACATCGCCCTGGAGTAAACGGTTCATGCTGAGCGAGGCTTCCATATCACGAATAATTTCATTGCATACCTGCCGTTGAGCGTCGGTAAGTTTATAGGGCAGTCCGCAGGTAACCTGGGCTACCAGGTCATTTTTCGGATGGTGCGCAATCGAGACCCGTT
>JBAYYO010000147.1:0-5517 GCA_041672985.1 Syntrophomonas sp.
GACTCGAAGCGGGCCAGGTTGATTTTTTCGAGGCCCTATTAAGATGGGCAGAGGTAACCAGAATCGGAGATCGCAAAGAACTATCGCTTAATCAAGAACTGATGAAGCACTGGGATATTGTAGCGGCCGACCGCAATAGCTGCCAGCGCGAGTTGTGCAAATTCCACGATAAGTGCTTCCGCCTTAAAATGATTAAAGGAATGATTAAAGCTGATCTTATTATTGTCAACCATGCCTTGCTTTTATCGGATGTCATGGTTGACAACAGCATTCTGCCTGAATTCCAACATTTAATTATTGATGAAGCCCATACTTTTATCAAAGAAACTTTTGATCGTTTTGCGCATCGGTTTAGCCTGTACGATACCCTCAAGCTGCTGCAGATGCTGTATGTGAAAGACAGACGCTCTAAAAAAGGATACCTTTTTCACCTGCGGAGCAGTTTTCCCCATCTAGGTCCCATCCTGGATGAAACCGCCCTGCTGGTGGAAAAAACCATAAAAATTACTGGTAAGATATTTGATCGTATCAGCAGTGGATTACAATACAGTGACGACTACAATTTCAGCCATATATTGAGTCCAGCTGACAAAGAGCGATCTTGGCTGACGGATACTCTGGAGATTTACCGTCAGGATTGGAACCCCAACCTGGAATTGCTGCTGGCCAAGCTAAGAGAGTTGAGCATGGAATTGGACGGAGAGAGTGAAAGCGCTGATCTCCTTGGAATTATTAATGCTTTACAGGAAATAGCTGATATTGCCTTTAGCATAATGGCAGAAGAAATACATTACGATTCAACCATCACCTGGTTAGAATGCATAAGAGGTAAAGCAGTAGCAGTTTGTGCTGCCGAGGTACATACCGGTGACATACTGGAAGAGCAGCTTTACCATAATCTAAAAACGCTGGTCATGGTTTCCGCCACCCTCGCCGTTGAGGAAAGCTTCGACAACTTCATCGCGCGCAGCGGCTTAATCGAATATGCCCGCCAGGGAAAATTAAAAACCCATTTGGAACGGTCCCCATTTGACTACCAGAGTCAGGCTTGTGTCTATGTAGTACAGGATATGCCTGATCCCAGCCATCAGAGGTTTAACGACGCAGTTAATAAAATTCTGGCCGATATATTTGTGGGGCAGGGGGGACAGACTATGGCCTTGTTCACCTCCCGCAAACAGCTACACGAGGCGTCATCCTGTCTGCGTCCTTATTGTGAACAGCAGGGTCTTAAGCTGCTGGTGCAACATGAAGATGGAGAATTTGCCAGTCTATTAGAGGAGTTTGTAGCCGGGAAAAACTCCATTTTAATGGGAGTTGAGACGTTTTGGGAGGGCATTGACCTAAAAGGGGAAGTGCTAAAATGTCTGATTATCGTTAAGCTGCCCTTTCGTTCACCATCCGACCCATATTGCAGTGCCTGGGATAGGTTTTACAAATTGCAGAGGAAAAACAGCTTTCAATACTTTATGCTGCCCGATGCTGCATTGCGGTTCAAACAGGGTGTGGGGCGTTTGATTAGGAGTGAAAATGATCGGGGCGCAGTAGTAGTACTGGATACCAGATTAATCAAGCGCAACTATGGGGCCGTTTTTAAAAACAGCATCCCCATCAAAAATCTAATCGCATTACCCAGAACAGAGTTGGGTGGTCATCTAAAACTATGGCGTTAAAAACCCGCACTATAATGACATATCTTAAAAATAATATTCGTAAAGGTAACATTCCTATTCACCCCTTCATAATATAAATTAGATTCCCTGCAGCTTCAAAAATGAGTAATGGGGACAGTCGCCATTACTCACCATAACTCACTATTTTATAAAGGGGTGAATGTTGTGCGGGTATACTATTTTAAGATTCCGGTATTTTTAAGGGATTTACTGCTGAAAATCTGGGGATAGACTTTATATCGACTGCTTGCTCCTGCTAAATCCCGGGGGGTGAGGTGATGCCCTATCTGCGATTAATTGTGGGCGGGCTGTTAATTTTTTGTGGATTGGTGCTAATGTGTATAGGACGTTGACGAGCTGATAGACGGCCTTTAATCTACCAGCTCGATGCCCTGTTCACGTGCGGCTGCAATCTTCATATTTAGTCTTCGCTCAAGCCAATGCCCAGTATACCCCCCAAACCGCCTGAAACAATACAAGCTGTCAGGGTATACAGGAACCCCTTCAGATAAATATGGGCAGGGCTTGCTATTAGGGTGGTAATGAGCATCAGGATAAAAAACATAATGCCCAGGCTTATACCACGGACCAGACCTTTGTTACCGTAGGCTTTACTGACAATGCACCCGCCGGTAAAAACGCTGCTCACCAGCACTGCTTTTCCCAGAGGATTTAGAATGGTTTCTTTCAGTCCCGTAAAATACACAAGAGCGGCAGCCAGGGTACAGAGCAATATACCCATCAATATGGCTATACCCAGGCCTTTTAACTCTGCAGGTAATTTCTTCATCATCCAGCACCTCCTCTCCTAGAAAAATATGTAAGACCAATGCAAAATATGCCTGCGAGGACAGATAAAAAGGGGACCGAATTAATTAAGGGCCTGAAGAGCGTTAAACGCTTTATTACTCTGAATTGATTAGAATAAGCACCCTATCTCTCTCATAAACATTGTATATATGGCCGGAGGGGGTGCAGGGGCTGACTAACAGTATTCAATGGAGCATAATGGCCGGATTGGGCACAGCCTTAGGAGCCCTGCTGATTTTTGTCAAGCAACAATGGAGTTCCCAAAGTCTGGCATTTTATTTGGGTCTGGCTTCCGGGGTTATGATGGCGGTAGTTGTCTTCGATATGCTCCCTTCAGCGTTGCTGTACACAGGGATTGGCAAAGTAATGGGCGGCATCTTGGTGGGAGTCCTCCTGATAGCCGCCGGTGATTACTTCCTTTTAGCCAAGATGCCGGGCCCGCAGACCTTGGGCGGTCTGGGATACCTGGTTATGTTGGGAATAGCCCTGCACGATTTGCCGGAAGGCATGGCTATAGCATTAGGCGATGTGATGAAAACTCAAACCGGAATAGTCATTGCGATGGGAATAGGAATCCACAATATACCAGAAGGGATGGCGATAGCCGCCCCTTTAATAATGGCAGGCATCAAGAAGCCGGTCATATTTCTGCAAATACTGGCGGTGGGCCTGATTACACCCTTGGGAACTATTTTGGGTATATATCTGGCTTCGGCCCTGCCCTCCTTCCTTCCCCTGTTATTGGGAATGGCCTCTGGAATCATGACCTATCTGGTTATATTTCAACTGTGGCCTCAGGCTAAACTGAAAAACCGCCACAGCCGATGGTGGGGGTTTTATCTTGGCGCAGCCATCATTCTCATAGCAACATTCCTATAAGAATAAATGCATAATTAAAGGGTTATAGTTGGAAAATAGACCAAAAATGTTAGGAGATTAAACCAACTATGCCGAATTTACTTTATCTGGCCATTGCTGCCCTGTCCGGAGCAGCCATGGCGTTACAAGGAACCTTAAACACTGCCCTGGGAAAGATTGTGGGCACCTGGGAATCCACCCTGGTCGTCCACGTGGTTGGTACGGTTGCCTCACTGCTTATAATAATAATCCTGGGATTAGGTTTTAGCAGTCTCGGCAAGATGGGAAATGTCCCCTGGTATGCATACCTCGGTGGTATCCTAAATGTGGTAATTGTCTATGCGGTGGTTCGTTCGATGTCACAGATTGGGGTTGGCAATGCTACGACTGCCATAATCACTGCCCAATTGGTCATGGCCCTTATTATTGACTGCACCGGAGCCTTTGGTATGAAAAAAATTGCCTTTCACTACATTGATTTATTGGGTATAGCTTTGCTGGTGGCAGGTGCGCGGATAATATTTATGGAATAAATATTGTGAAAGTTTTAACATACCGTTCTGCTACCAAAACTTTTAATTATAGATTAGAATGTGAATTGGGTATCATTAGCTTTATTATTCGCTGAACAGATCTCGCTGTTTATTACTGAGCGGAAATAAGCAAGGGAGGGGTAGGTCAATGGAGGGGGTCAAAAACGAGATATTTATTGAAATTCTGAACGGTATTCTAGAAAATCCTTATATAGGAATTATACTCGTGGATACCGTTGGTAATATCAATATAGTTAATAAGACCTACCTCGAAATACTGGGCCTTACGGAAGAAGATGTAGTAGACAAGCATGTCTTGCAAGTTACTCCTCATTCCCGGCTTCCGGAAGTATTAGAAACCAAAGAGGTGCATCTAGCCGATCACTGGCCAGTCAACAATCATGATACTATTGTTTTTCGTATGCCCTTATATAAAGACGGGGTACTAATAGGGGCCATGGGCCAAAGTCTCGTCCTGGACGCTGCCGGGGTCAGAATTCTCTCCAAGAAGTTAAGAGAGCTGGAGGGTGAGCTGGCGGTTTATAAGGATGTGGTCAACAGCATCTATACCTCCAAATACTGTTTTGACAGTATAGTGGGTGAGGATGTAACCCTGCGTAACGTCAAATCCATAGCTCTGCGGGCGGCAAATACCGGTTCAACCATCCTCATCAGGGGTGAAAGCGGTACCGGCAAGGAACTATTTGCCAACGCTGTTCATAAGGCCGGTCCCCGATCAAACCAACCCTTCATCAGAGTGAATTGTGCTGCTCTGCCAGACCATCTGCTGGAATCGGAACTATTTGGTTATGAAGAAGGCGCCTTTACTGGAGCACGTAAAGGCGGTAAACCGGGCAAGTTTGAATTGGCTAATCGGGGCACCGTATTTCTGGATGAAATAGGCGATATGCCGCTGTCTATGCAATCCAAATTACTCATCGTTCTGCAGGAGCGTGAGGTGGAACGGGTGGGTGGCACCAAGCCAGTACACATCGATGTTCAAGTAATTGCTGCCACTAACCGGAATCTAGAAGAGATGATGAAAAAGGGCAAATTCAGAGAAGATCTCTACTACCGATTGAATGTTGTGACCCTGAATGTACCTTCACTTCGTCAACGTCCCCAGGATATTCCTTTGCTGATAAATGACCTTTTGCCCAAATTACAGCAACGCATGCACACTCAGATCGAAAAAGTGTCTCCCGATGCCTTACAACTTCTGACTAATTATGATTGGCCGGGTAATGTAAGGGAGTTGGAAAACCTGCTGGAAAGAGCCATAAATTTTGCGGATTTAAATCAGGAAACTTGTCTGACCAGTGAGCACTTTCCATTTTTATCAAGACTGCTTATTCCCCCCAATCAAGGCTTTGAGGGGGTGGACAACCTGGGTGAGGCAGTAGAAATGCTGGAAAGGGAGACCATCCAACGGGTTCTTAATAAAACCCACAATAATAAGGCTCAAACCGCTAAAATACTCGGTATAAATAAATCAGTTCTATATCGGAAATTGAACAAATATGATTTGGTTGATTAGTGCCTGCCGCACACTTGTGACTTTAGTCGTGAGTTAGGCAGGCTTAGTTTCGCACGGCGAGATACTTTGTTCCTTTCAGGATCAAAATAATTCATCATCAAAAAAG
>JBAYYO010000148.1:0-5508 GCA_041672985.1 Syntrophomonas sp.
TCCCGTTTCCTGCGCTTTTTGCAGGGCTTCATAAGCAAAATCCCGGGGTGCACAAGCTATTTCATCACTCAATCGGCGCGGAAATAATCCCCGGTTATCATAAAAGGCGGTATATACTTCCTGGCGCCGCGCATTCAGCAGCGGGCAGACCAGGGTATCGCTATAAACTATATTATGGGCAATTACATCCAGGGTCGAAACCCCGACTACCGGTAAGCGGGCTGCCAGGCTCAAGCCTTTTATCGCCGCCAGCCCAATCCGCAACCCGGTAAACGATCCCGGTCCAATGGTAACGGCCAGTGCAGTCAGATCGGCTAACGACCTTTCGCAAGCCTGTAGTATCCTATCAACCATTGGCATCAGTGTTTCCGAATGGGTTAGTTTATAATTGACAAACTCTTCCCGAATCAGTTTCTCTTCATCCAAAAGAGCTACTCCCGCCACCGGGGTAGAGCTATCTATCGCTAAAATCAACAATCTGCCTCAACCTCTCCAGCTTCTCCTGATATTTGCAGCCCTGAGCTAATATATGCACCTTTCTCTCCCGTTCATAATCATCGTCGGTGAGTTCTATTTCCACCCACAGTGCCTCCCGGGGAAGTAAGTCTTTCCCAACCTGAGGCCATTCAATCAGGGATATTCCACCCTGTTCCAAATAATCCTCCAGACCCAGATCAGTAAGATCCCGACTCTCCAGGCGATAGAAATCAAAATGATAAATCACAGGAGTACTGGGGTAAATATTCATGAGGGTAAAGGTCGGGCTGGTCACCGGGCCTTCATATCCTAGGCCACGGGCTACTCCTCTAGCCAAAACGGTCTTGCCGGCCCCCAATTCTCCCCGCAAATATACCACATCATCCTCGTCAAGAACAGAGGCCAGGTGGTTGCCTAGTTGGTGCATCTCTTCCTCGCTGTATATCGTTATATCCATCTTCATACCTCATTAGACCCGACCGGTCAACTGCTTGTATTCATCCCGGATAAGCTTGAAATCTTCCCAGGCCGGGCGTTTATAACTTGGGTTGCGCAAAAGCGCCGCCGGATGATAGGTGGCCATAATCTTAACGCCATTTCTTATCAACCACTGGCCACGAGTCTTTGTAATCCGGGCTTTTGGATCAATAACCGTTTGACAGGCCGCCGCCCCCAAACAGACAATGATGCGCGGATTAATAATCCGAATCTGCGCTTCCAGGTAATTCCGGCACTCTTTGATTTCATCTGGATTAGGCAGCCTATTACCCGGGGGACGGCATTTGACTACATTGGTAATATATACTTCGGAGCGTACTAATTCCGAGGCTTCCAGTATCTTGCCAAGCAGCTGCCCGGCTCGGCCTACAAAGGGAACCCCCTGCTCATCTTCATCCTTCCCCGGACCCTCGCCAATGAACAAAATATCCGCATCTATATTTCCCTCGCCAAATACCACCTGCCGGCAGGTGCTGCGCAAACGGCAGCGCTGGCAAAGGGCCGCTGTGTTCTGCAATTCAGGGTAGACTTTAATTTCCTTATAGCTGTCCTCCAGCTTGACCCCCGGCAGGAACGAAGTATATATCTTATCCGTTGGTTCTACCACCCGATTTGCGGCTGTGGCTGGTTCACCAAATAAACGGGGTTGTTCAGTAGACATTCTCTCCCCTCCTGTCTAATTTTAATCACATTGCCCCTCTATTTGCATTTTAAAACCGCCCCTTACAGGCGGTTATTTTTAATTATATATCATTTGTAAATATTATTAAAATTACAGCTTCAGTTTCGTACCTCATTATTCTCCAATAGCTTATCGGCTTTCTTCTCCTAATTTCGTTGGTGATTTTAATTAATATGTTCACTGCGCGGTGCTGCTTGGGGCACATTGCCGAGTGGGACACTAAACCTGTCCCCTTGTCCCCTTTAATTGACGTATTTAAGACGCGGGAACAGCTTACTCAGATCTTCAGCGGGTACATGCACCATGTTATCCTGGCTTACCACTGCCAGAATCACCATCTCTTCTCCGCTGAGTTCTTCCTGATATGAACCCAGCACGCATATCGTCATTATGTTGCCGTCCATATAAACGGTAAACAAATCTCCTTTATTCAACGCTATCCCCCCACAATCGACCATCCACCAATACCCTAATCGCTCTGGACCGGAAGTCAAACGGGTGACCATCAAAGACCACCAGGTCGGCGCGTTTCCCCTCCCTAATAGTGCCCAGTTCATGATCAACTTTCAGCAGTTGGGCTGGAACGCTGGTGATTGCATGCAATGCCAATTCTTCATCCAGGCCCTCGCGCACTGCCAGGGCGGCACATACCCGCAGATGCTCGATAGGAATTACCGGATGATCAGTTATGAAGCTAAATCTTACGCCCCTTTCCGCCAGGAGAGCGGCATTTCTAAAAGCTACTTCCTTCATTTCCACTTTGGCGCGGTTTACCAGCAAGGGACCCAGGGACACGGGGACATCCCTCTTGACTAACTCATCCGCGACCAGCACTGCTTCAGTGCCATGCTGAAGCTGCATTTCTATATGAAATTCATCCATGATCCGCAAGGCGGTCAGAATGTCGTCAGCGCGATGTACATGGAGCAACAAGGGTATTTCTTTTCGTAAAACTTTAAAGATGGCTGAATTCCGGTATGCTTCACCCGCCTTAAGATTATCTTTATCCATCAGGCTGCGTGCAGTAGATAACGCTTCCCTAAGCAGACTGGCGCTGGCCATACGAGTCTTAGGGGTTTTCTTCTGAGCTCCATAGACTCTTTTGGGGTTCTCGCCCAAGGCCGCTTTAAGTCCCCAGGGGTTGCGGCAGACCATTTCTGACGGGCTGTCTGCCAGGGTCTTTAAGAAGACAGCCTGCCCGCCTAAAATATTAGCACTGCCCGGCATGCACATGGTTCTGGTTACACCGCCCCGCAGGGCATCATTGAAAGCCAGATCCATAAAGTTTATACCATCTACTGCCTGTAGTTGGGGGGTAATCGGGTCACTGGTTTCATTGACATCATCACCCTCTATCCGGTATATTTCTTCCTCCAGCCCAATATGAGTATGAGTGTCTATAAAGCCAGGACATATATATTTGCCCTGCGCCTCAATAACGGTGCAGTCTGCGGGGATATCAATCTTCTCCCCCACTTGGCTGATAAACTGGCCCTCAACCAGTATTACCCCATTGTTTATGACCCCACTCTTTTCCATGGTGAGGATCTTGCCGCCTTTTATTGCTATCATTAAAGAGTACCACCCCTTGCTCTATATTTATGAATATGGATAATATATTGTTCTGCTGCCATGCTTCCATAATCTGCCCCAAAATCGCCCCTTGAACCTTCGGCTATCAATTGTCGAAAATTTGTTTAACGCCGGGCACTGGCAATCAAGGCCGCAAATAATCGGGCTGAAAATACATCCCGCATACATTCCGGATGCCATTGCACACCTACATAAAAGGGGTGCTCGCGGCTCTCCACTGCCTCCACCGTGCCGTCTCCCGCCAGTGCAGTTATGGTAAGACCCGGACCAGCTTCCTTGACCGCCTGGTGATGGAAACTGTTAACACGGACATGATCGTCCTGCATTATGCTCTGCAGTTGGCTGTCGTTCTCTATAAATATATCATGAATGGGATAATTGCGGGGGGCTTTCTGGACATGGCTTAAGGAACTTTGTATATCTTGCCATAGACTTCCGCCCGCAGCAATGTTTAACAATTGGCAGCCCCGGCATATTCCCAGCACAGCCTTGCCTGATATAAGGGCTCTTTGGGCCAGGCTCAATTCAAACCGGTCCCGCAGCGGGTCGATGGCTCCGCTTTGCGGAGAAGAAACCTCCCCCCAGCAGGCGGGATCAAAATCTCCTCCTCCAGAGAATAATAAACCCTGGCAAATATTAAGATAATCCTCAATTAAATCCTCATCGTAGGTCGGCGGAAGTAAAATAGCTATTCCTCCGGCACGATTAATTGCGTCCACATAAAAATCTTTATACATAATGGAATTGCTCTCCGGCTGGGAGTTACCCGTAATACCAATAATGGGTTTCATCAAATCCCTCCAATCACAACCAGCAGGTTCCGATCTAAACCTGCTTCAGGCTTAAGGCAAAAGCTAAACTCTACATTATTTCAAAAAGCCCGCTCAATCAACGTATTTATACGGGGACATTCCCCCTTAAGGGGTGTGTCCTCATACGCCTCAATCACGGGCTTTTCTCCTGCCTCGATATTGACTCCTGTCATTAGCCTCTTAGCTTGTCGACAAAGTCAGATGTTAAGTTGATATGTATTTAGACCTCTGTTAATTCCAAGCTGATGGCTAAGGCTTCATTAACCTTGGCCATCTTTTCTTCCTTCAAGACCGCTATCCTTTGTTTTAAACGGGTCTTATCGATAGTCCGTATCTGCTCTGTTAATATAACGGAGTCCCGTTCCATTCCATAAGTATCCGCTTTCAATTCAACATGGGTGGGCAGCTTGGCTTTATTGATCTGCGAAGTTATGGCCAGCACGATAGTCGTCGGGCTGTACTGATTACCTATGTCGTTCTGCACCACCAGCACTGGCCGTATACCTCCCTGCTCAGAGCCTACGACCGGATTAAGTTGAGCAAAATAGATCTCGCCTCGTTTAATCATATATCTAATCACTCCAGGAGTATAGATTCCTAAAAGTCTTCTTCCAGGCTGGATGCCTCACAGGCAATTGTTAAATTAATTGGAGCCATTTCCATATAACCCCTTTTCATCTGTTCAATCATTAATTCCCTTTTACGGGTTTCCAGATAAAACATTATAGCTTCGCGTACTATCTCACTGCGGTTTCTTTTTTCTAAAACGGTAAAATGATCTACTTCAGAGAGGAGGATTTCAGAAATAGTAACAATAATTCGTTTCGAGGCAGGCAATGCAAGCACCCCCATAATAAATATACACAATTATATATCTATTATATAGACAAGGCATCCGGCTCGCAAATCCAATAATTACTTGTGATAATTCAATCTATGTAAGTTCTGGCTATCCTGCCGCTCGGAGAGCAAACGATTTCATAATTAATAGTCCCAATAATGTCAGCCAGATCGTCAGCTGTTACACCGTCCTCCGGTTTACCAAATAAAATTACCTCGTCCCCGGCCTTTACATCCTCCAATCCGCTCACATCAAACATACATTGATCCATGCAAACTACCCCAATTAAAGGCACCTTTTGCCCCCTTATAACTGCCCAGCCATGATTGGAAAGGCGGCGATTGTATCCATCCGCATAGCCTATCGGTACAGTGGCCACTCTTGTTTCCTGCCGGCTGATATAAGTCCGGCCATAACTCACCGAGTGACCTGCCGGCAATGTTTTAACAAAGCTGACCCTGCTTTTAAGAGTCATGGCAGGCTTAAGTTCCAATGTAGACTTATCGACCTCATCAGAAGGGTACAAGCCGTAAGTTATTATGCCAGCTCTCACCATATCAAAATGGGCTTCCGGCATTTCCATTATGGCCGCGCTGTTGGCCAGA
>JBAYYO010000149.1:0-5495 GCA_041672985.1 Syntrophomonas sp.
TTAAAGCCGCCAGGTGACAACCCATAGCCCAGTTCCGAGCCTGCTGATTATCATCAATCATTAAATACCCCTCCCCTCATCCAGTATAGCCCAGCACTACACTTATTTTAATTTTCAGCCACGGCAATAAGTCCGGGGTAACTGCAGCATGTCGCCTAAAAGTTGCAGGCCGGTTTCGTTATAGTATAGTGACATACAAGCTGCGGGTGTGAATGTCAGTTCTCCCAAAACAGGTTTTCCTTTGAAATCATAGAAATCAACCCTCACAAAGGGGAAAGGTTGGGCAAGTTTGGCAGCATACTCGATCATCGCGTCAAGACAATCCGGCTTGTTGGGCAGCTTCTCGCTTGAACATTGTTTAGTTAGAATATCCATCGGCTGCCAGTCCAGGTTTGCACAAATAAATCTTACATCACTGCTTCTATCACTGCAAACCACTACAAGCTCAGGCTTGCCGTTAAAACAAAAAAATTTGTAGTCAATCGGCAAAAGACCCGCATCTGTTTCTATATATTGTTCACATACTATGCGCGGCCTAATGTAAGTATAGTGAATTTCTGCTGTTTGCCTGCCATATCTTGTTTTCAGCCATTCATTTAATTGCTTTAGCGTTTGCTCTTTGTCTAACTTTTTCTTATCATCGCATATAATATTAAAACCACAGCCGTGAGTACATTTGAGCGCAAACTTATCAGGTAAATTTCCCCAATCGATTTCAGAAGGGTGCTCATATACACGGTATAATTGATTTAGTATTTCCTCACAGCCGCAATCTTTGGCATATTCTCTGACTCCATATTTGTCGGCACATTTCACAACCAGCGGATTCTGCCAATATAGCTTGAGCCACTGCAATTTCTCATTAAAATTACGCGGATTTTTCAAGTCCAGTTTTTGGCCAGTAACTTTACGATAACGATATTTGCTGGCTAATACAGGTAATATGTACAACAACGTATCAAAACCCATTTGTTTGGCCTGACTGCAGGCACTGCGCAACACATCATTTTCTTTTAAATATCTTTTGATAGCAAACATTGGATAAAACTCTCCCCTAATATTACCAACTGGTGTTTTCATCAGAGTCATGGTGATGGTGGTATAATGATAGTGTAGTATATACTAATTCTCTTTAGAAGGGGGTAAGGCTTTGAATAAATTCATCCAAAAGGCAATGAAAGCGACCAGGAAGTTTACTGTTACCGACTTTGCATGTTTGAAAATTAGTCTTCTGTTTTTGGGCATCCTGCTCGGGGCTTACTTTGCACAATTTTTCTTAAGTCACACTTCTTTTCTATGGTTAGTCTTTATTGCTTCCTACATTTGGATCATGTATCGAACTTTTATTAAGCATATGGAGTAACATGAAACGGTTCTTTGACACATTCAGCTCAACTTTATCAATTGTAACAGCGCGACAGGTAGGGGACGGCAGACTGTCACCTGCTGGGCATCTGGATGCCGCCCCCTTTTCTTAATACCCTAAATATTCCCGGCACACGTTCGCGGAAATATCGCTTTAACCTGGCAAATACGAAGATTGAAAAAAACATATCATTTCTTATTAAGAACTTCATTAATCTTTCCTGCCAAGATTTCGATTCCATACTATTTAGCGACTTATTCAGAATTTCATCGGTACGAATCTCCCGCGCTTTTCCAAGATAAGCTCGGTAATTTTTCCAACCATATAAAACTGCCAGCTGCAATATAATCCTGGTTATTAGACCCCTGGAGTAGTCCATCTCCAGGTTATAGATCTGCTCAGAATAAAGTGACCGGTCCTCATATAGGGACATTACAGTTTCAAATAATAATTTATGGATCTCATACATATTCGGGCGGATCTTGCCTGACAGGGTACTGCCATAATCATAAATAACATAATTATATGGGCACACCGCAGTAATTTCAAAACCGGTAGTCTTTTTGATGACGTCCAAATTAAAAAATACGTCCTCCGCCGGATTAATATCTCCTGCAAACAATATAGAATTCTCTTTGATCATTCGGGCCCGGTACATTTTATTCCAGCAAAGATTTATAACCCATTGCAGATATAAATCCACAAAAATATTGAGTAACTCGTCATAGCTATAGAATCCGTCCGGTTCGAAACAGACCTTTTGCATGCATTGTCCGGTTGATGAATCTATCCTTTTATAACCACACATAACCACGGAAGCTGTGTTTTTCTCCAGTGCCGCAGCCATAACCTCAGTCATATTGGCATCTATATAATCGTCACTATCGACAAATTGCAGATACTCCCCGGCAGCCAAATGAATCCCGGCATTGCGCGCGGCACTTACACCTGAATTAGCCTGGTGCACAACCTGAACCCTGCTGTCGCGGACAGCATATGAATCGCAGATAGAGCCACTAGTATCGGTTGATCCGTCATTTACCAGTATTAGTTCGATATTTTCATAAGTTTGATGCAGGATGCTCTCAATACAGCGGGGTAAATATTTTTCCGCATTGTAGACGGGAACTATTACGCTGATCTTCTTCACTTCGTCACCTCTAATCAATAAGTCCGGGGACAGTACCCGGACTTATTGTGCTTTTGTCTTTTTACCGGTCCGGCTGATACTGGTCTACCCACTGTTTTACCTCATTCCAGTGCTTGACCCGGATAATATTGTCCGACAGCAGGTGCCTGTTGTAGGGGTAATCGAACATAATCACGGGCAGGAAGGGACTGATCTCGCTGACCAGTTTATAATGGTCCTCGATCATGACATCGACCTGGTTTTCCAGGCAGACGTCCAGCTTATTGAAAAAATGCATGTTGCTGGTGGTGTTCAGGATCAGGCGGTCATAGAACACGCCGTTTCGTTCCAGCCAGTTAACGGTTACCTCTTCGGTCGCAGGTAACTGGCTATTACGGGAAGTAATAAGGATAAGTTCGTGTTGCTTCTTCAGATCGCGGATAACCTCTGTGACCTGCTCTTTTGGTTGCATCTCATCATAAATTCGCCCCAGGTGGGTGTTTAAAAATTCATCTGCAGTTTTCCTATCCCAACCCAGAATATCTTCCAGGTAATAATAGCGCATGTCGGGGATAGTGTTGATTCCTTGCTCTTTACCGAAAATTTGGGCATAGTGCAAAATCATCTCGGTGGTGTGGGTGATGGTATTATCTATATCAATGCCGATAATCAATTCTCTTCCCCCTGTTAATTTCTTGCTCTTCTCTACCATCTTATCTGGAATCCGCCAGGCTGGCAAGAGTCTGATTGGGGCAATACGCGACACAAGGGGGGAGTCAGGGGGACAGGTTAACCGTAACACTTCAGACATATATTTCATATATATGTATTAACCCACTTGGAAGGAGGTTTATGGATGAGCATTTGCAGACAAAGAAATTCATTTGACCGGGAGCGCTTTGAAGAATGTAATGATCGGGGAAGCAGAAGAAATAGACGAAATAGAAGAGATAGAAGAAATAGAAGGGATAGAGATTTCTTCCCCCTCATGGTAACCAGCGAAGCAATCCCCTACGGCAGAAGCCACGTTCACTTCATTCGCATTTTTAACCATCGTTGCGATTGTGTTAGAACAGGGCCCCGCTTTATCGGGTAAGAAGCCAAGAAACTATAAATAACTTATGCCCAGCATGCCCATTTCCGTTACTTATACGGAAATGGGCTGACTATATTAAAATCAACATCCCCATATAAATGTGGTGCATTTACTATCATAGGTCCTGGCAGCTAATCAACTCGGTACCCCACACTTATTGGACTTATTAATTAAAATAACTCGGGGTCTGAACTGCTCCCTTTAAAGGGAGCAGTCTGACCCCGAGTTATTCTTCAGTTAACAAATCAAATCCTCTGCTATAGATAATGTAATGGCTCCGCACCTTCCTAGAAAGCCCGAACAGGCCGAACATAGCCGTAGCCATAATTCTTAGGGTACCAGTTCTGGTAAGAAGGTGGATTGCAGAAAACGAGGCCATACGCAGTGTCACCTAAATCCTCTGATGAACTCCAATAGAATGGATCGAATGGAACTAATTCATCTACTACAAATTCAGCTTCATGACCTCCCATGTACAGATTTCGGTAAATGAGGGCCAATTCATCCTGCGATGGTAAAAACCAGTCATTGTAATTATAAATGTCGTCCATATTATAATAATTAAATTCATCACATATTTTCGCCGCGCTCTTAATATGTCCGGCTTGCCCGATAATTGCAGCAGTATTTGCCTGACCTGTTCCTACTGCTGTTTCAGTTACCCCCAAAGCGTTGCTTATGTTACTCCAGACCGTGTTGTGGTAACTCTTACTCCATTTCTTATTTGGATCCTGCGCTACCGTTGCTGCTTCAAGATACTGCCAGCCATCAGAATAGTCGCCTTTATCATAAAATACTAATCCTCCTGACTGTCCTGTATTACCAATTGAGTAGCTCTTTACTACTTCAATATTTAATGTGCCTACCTTACCAGAAGCATCATTAGCTGTTGCTTTAACGGTTACTGTTCCAACCTGAGTACCGATCAAAAGTCCCGTTGTTGCGTTGATTGTTGCATTTCCTGATCCAGGCACAACACTCCAGGTTACACTGCTATCGGCTGCAAATTCCGGCTCTACTGCTGCAATCATTTGTAAGGTTCCACCGTTTACTACTTTAGTAATATCATCTGTTCCGGTTACAGTGATTCCTGTTACTAAGGCCGAACTGGTCGTAATACTTGCCGGAGCACTTGCATTTGATGCTTCGTGAGTTGTGGTTGCTTTAATTCTTGCTGTAAAATCATAGGCCGTCTCAGGGTCTAATCCGGTAAATATGTTGCTGTCCTGCCATCCCCCACCGTCTATGTTAAATTCATGCAAGGGATTGGCTGCCAAAGTAATGCTCGCGGAGGTTTTGCTCTCTGCAGTCGGTGCCTCCGGTGCTGCCGGTCCGTCAGCTTTAGCAATCATTGCCGTTCCCGCGCTGAGTACGCTTCCGGTAGCATTATCTCCATCAGCTGTAACGGTAACAGTTATAACTTTTCCTATATCTTCAGCTGCTAAGGTATAGGTTTTAGCTGTTTCACCTACTATGTCTTGCCCATCCCGCTCCCACTGGTATTTGGGTATGTCAGCTGTTGTCGCGGGAGTATAGGTTATACCTGTTATATCTGCTTCTAAGGTTTGCCCAAATTTAGTAACACCTGTAATAGTTACTGTTCCGCCCATTACGGACATCTCTACCAGATTGGCCTGGGCGGCTGTAATATTGGCTGTTGCAGTATCAACCTCTGACTGCAGGTTCTGGTCGGTTACTATATTTTCATTAACTACCGCCTGATATACTGCCCAGCTGGCGGTTGTATAGTCTGATTCGACAACTGCTGACAGTGCTAAGTTGTAGGCGGTCAAATCTGCAATTTCTATCAGGTTGGCCTGGGCGGCCGCGATATTGGCTGTTGCAGTATCAACCTCTGACTGCAGGTTCTGGTCGGTTACTATATTTTCATTAACTACTGCCTG
>JBAYYO010000150.1:0-5494 GCA_041672985.1 Syntrophomonas sp.
AGTGTCCCCCCGGAAAACAAGGCGGACAAGGGGACAGGTTTAGTGTCCCCCCCGAAAACAAGGCGGACAAGGGGATAGGTTTAGTGTTCCCTCCCGGAAAACAAGCTGTAAGCTGTACCGAAAAGGGGGGGGACACTAAACCTGTCCCCTTGTCCCTGTCTATTTGGGGAGTCTTCTGGCTTTGGCGGCGAAGCCCCCGATGTCATCCATCTTCTTAATGGTATCCGCATTTTTCTCGCCGTTCACATTCACGGTATATACCTTCCCGTAACCTTCACCGTAAACATTATGCAAATCAATCAGCACTCCAATGATATGTAAAGACTTCTTCTCTACCAGAGGAGCTACTTCTGCATCGTTTAGCAGCGCTTCGACCTGCACATCGACATTAATTTCGGCCAGCAATGCCTGGTTGAGAGATGCCTTTGCCAGGTCAACCTTTATTACCGCACAGGCCTGTTCCAAAGAATCTTTTACAGTAATCAGTTCTTTAACCAGCGCAGCCGGCTCCGTTGAAAAATCTGAAGTAGCCGCCTTTATAGCGCCGCAATCACTGTGGCCGGCCACAATCATGAGCGGGGTGTGCAGATGCAAAAGGCCGTACAATAAGGAACCCTCGCTATTTTTCACTTGATTCCCAATATTTTCAACACAAAACACCCGGTTGAAAGTATCGCCCAACATATTGGGGGATACCCGTGAATCACAGCAGGTCAGCAGAGTTGCGAAGGGATGCTGCTGATAATTACTTTTGGCGAACTCATCCAAAGGAAAACCTTTCTCAAACTCTGCCAAACTTGCATCCAATTCGCTCAACAGGCTTACAAGATCGAACTTTACCGGTTCATGGGACATTACAAATACCTCCTATAATAAAATATATTTATACCAGCTATTCCAAACTGTTATAAATTCTCTCTCGCGCAGGGATTCGCGAATTTATATAGAAATAGTCACATGGTAAAACAATATTCCATTTCCAACAAGCATATTAGTCGTTCTATAGGAATATTTTAACACCAGGATGGTATATTAACAACACGAATGCATAGATAGATAATCCCAGGGTGGGTCGGTTATCTTAATAAGCGCGGGTATTTACCCAAGCAGAGCAGAAGCAAAATGCGGTTGTTTTGCTTGGGCACGAAACCATACAAACTAAGGGCTCGACCGACGATTGAGTCCGATTCTTTGGAGAGGGGGGAACTAGACTACTTAACTTAGCTCTGTACATTAAGAATAGAAAGGGAGAGTGAATCATAGTATGAATTTTTTATCCCCTGCAGAAATTGCTGTAGCCGCTGCTAATGGAGGCAAAGCAAAATCAGAATTACCGATTTTCAAAATGTTTATACTGGGAATGCTGGCCGGTGCTTATATCGGTTTTGGAGCCAATCTGGCCACCAAGATCGGATCAATGGAAGCAGCAGGAACTTCAGGTGGACAGTTCCTGTTTGGCGCCGTGTTCTCCGTAGGTCTGATGCTGGTTGTTATCGCCGGTTCCGAGCTGTTTACCGGTAACGCCATGGCGTGTTTTATTTCCGCTTGTAACGGGCAGGCCACCTGGGGTGGACTAGTCTATAACTGGGTAGTTGTTTACATTGCTAACTTTGTAGGTTCAATTCTGTTAGTTTATATCATTTATTACGGTGGTTTTTGGGGCGACGCAGGCGCAATCAGCGCCGTGGGAGTTAAAGCTTTGGCTATCGCCAAGGGTAAATTGACCCTGACCTTTACCCAGGCCTTTATGCGCGGCATCCTCTGTAACTGGCTGGTTTGCTTGGCTGTATGGATGGCCTTTGCTGCTAAAGACATTGTGGGTAAGATATTTGCCATCTTCTTCCCCATCATGGCTTTCGTATCCAGTGGCTTCGAGCATAGCGTTGCCAACATGTTCTTCATCCCCATGGGAATCACTATCGCTAACGGTGCCCCGGATTTAGCAGCCGTAGCAACTAAGATGAACCCCGAGGCATTTGCTGCCATTTACAACTACGGACATTTCTTCTCCGCCAACCTGTTGCCGGTGACTCTGGGCAACATCGTGGGCGGTTCGTTCTTCGTAGGCTTCGTTTATTGGTTAGTCTACCTGAAAAAATAGTCCTGATTAGAAAACAGGCTGATAAAAAAGGACTTCTGTATGCGAGAAGTCCTTTTTTCATGCCTTTACGCCTTGGCCGCAGTGGCAAACTGACGAATCCAGGCCGAAGCTGGTCACCTTATGGCTTAATAAACAAGATTATACAAGAAGGAAAAAACCAACCCCCTCCTCTACTTGACAAAAATTACCAGGAAAGCCTGCTATAATTATAAAATGCACAGTCGTACAGGTGAGGAGGGAAATAAGGTTGGAAAGACTAGAGATATATCCATATCAGAGAGTATCCGAAAACAAGTCGCGCCGCGAACAAGCGCAACAGAAACAGAAAAAGGCGCCCCCCCGTTTTAAAATGCCCGAGCTGCAGGTGCTCCAACGGGGCATGCAGGCTTGGCAAGCATTGGGGCAAATGATCACGCCCGGCAATGTGCTGATCGCTCTGGGCGCGATTATCATGGCGCGAGCCTTCATTCTGGGTGAACTGCTTCCCTATATATACGCCTTCATGGCCGCCTTTGCCTGGAAAAGCCGGGAACGCAGCACGGTAGCCGTACTTTTTGCGCTCTTGGGGTTTCTAACTGTTCTGAGCGGGGCCGCACTGTGGAGCAACATAATTACCCTGCTCATTCTGGCCACGGTCATGACCTATGCTGCCATGCCCGCTGACAAGACCTGGTGGGGACTGCCCGTACTGACCGCCGCCGTTATCTTCATCAGTAAGAGCATCTTGTTGGCTATGACTGATATCAGCTTCTACATGGAAATGATTATAGTCTTTGAGGCCCTGTTGGCGGGAATACTAACCTTCGTGCTAATGGTTAGCAGCGAGGTCTTAAGAAGCCGCAAAGCCCTGACCGCCTTTAGTTTTGAAGAGATGGCTTCCTTCTTAATTCTGGGGATCGGCCTGGTAATGGGATTAAACGATGTTCACATCTTCGGACTGGGGATCAGCAGCATTATATGCCGGCTCGGCATTCTAATAGCAGCCTATTTATGGGGCAGCGGCGGCGGTACCATGGTAGGGGTTATGTCAGGAATCATCCCTTCCGTAGCATCCAGCGTTTTTGCGCAGAGCCTGGGCATGTACGCCCTGTCCGGACTGCTGGCCGGGGTCTTCCGAAACTTCGGACGCATGGGAGTCATAATTGGTTTTATGATGGGAAACTTGGCCCTATCCATGTTTATAGCCGAAAATCAGGTTGCCCTGATGGGGAT
Organism: Syntrophomonas sp.; assembly: GCA_041672985.1. Taxonomy (GTDB): domain Bacteria; phylum Bacillota; class Syntrophomonadia; order Syntrophomonadales; family Syntrophomonadaceae; genus PHAA01. The sequence goes on from JBAYYO010000150.1 coordinate 3,314, forward strand.
ATGGGAAACAGGTATTGCCAGTGTACTGTTCTTCCTGTTGCCGGAAACCCTGAAAGAGAAAATACCGACGGCATACCTGGGACCCGTCTCCGGAGGGATGAACACCACTGACCCGATAGAGAATCACATCAAGGCCAACGTGGAGAGTCGTATTCAGAACCTGGCCGAAGTATTCGATGAACTAAGCTCAACCTTTACAGCCGCCTCCCAGGCAGAATCAGAGCCGCAGGGGATAGCCTATCTGAATTATCTCTACGATGAACTCTCCCATGGCTTCTGTGAAGGATGCAGCCGTTACAATAAGTGCTGGGAACAAGACTGCTTCAACACCTCCCAGCAACTACTGGACATATTTACCGTGGCCGAAGCCGAAGGCCAGGTAACCTATGAAAAATGCCCTGCCCCCTTCAAGAACCGCTGTATACACGGCCGGGAACTGGTAAGCACCATAAACTACCTGTTCGATAACCTGCGCATGAACGAATATTGGTCAGGTAAAATCGGCGAATCCCGGGAGTTGGTAGCCCGCCAATTGAAGGGAGTAAGCCAGGTCGTAAAAAATCTGGCCCAGGAAATAGGATTGGAAACAGTAGTCGATTTCGAATTGCGGACCGATCTTTTGAAGGCCTGTGCACGCCAGGGAATCAACCTCAAAGACATCACGCCCATACGCACCAGCGGTGAGCAGCTCATATTAGAAGTAGTGGCCGCCTCGTGTGTCGATGGAGCCGGCTGCGAGCTTAGCATTGCCCCGGCCCTCTCCGCATTAATGGGCGAAAAAATCGAAGTATGCGCTAAAAAATGCCCCCGTTTCAAGGGCCAGGGAGCCTGCGAATTTACCCTCACCCGGGCCTTTGCCTATAGTGTGCAAAGTGCCGTTGCTCAGGTAGCCCGTGAGGAAGTGTCCGGGGACAGCTATGTGATAACCACGTTGAAAGAAGGCAAAGAACTGCTGGTCCTGAGCGACGGCATGGGAGTAGGTGAACCTGCTTCAGCGCAGAGCCAGACCGCCGTCAGTCTCCTGGAAAACATGTTAAACAGCGGCTTCGACAAGGAAGTAGCTCTAAAAACTATAAACTCAGTCCTATTGCTCCGTTCCACCAGTGAAACATTTACCACCCTGGACATGATCCTGATAGACCTTTACACCGCTGAAATAGACTTCATCAAGACCGCCAGTGCCCCCTCCTTCGTCAAACGCGGCCACCAGGTGGTTGCCATCAGTTCCAGCTCCCTGCCGATGGGCATATTAAAAGAAGTTGAAGTAGTAAGTGAAAAAAGAAGTCTTTTCCCCCGGGACATGGTCCTGATGATCAGTGACGGAGTCCTGGAAGCGTCCCGGACCATGAACGGGGAGGAATGGATAACGAGACTCCTCTCCGAACTCAACGAAAGCGATCCCCAGGTGGTAGCGGAAATGGTGATCAATGAAGCCTTAAGGCTGGCCCACGGCAAGCCCCACGATGATATGACCGCCATCTGCATGAGCATCGGATTACAGGGGACAACGGGGACAGGGACAAGGGGACAGGTTTAGTGTCCCCCTGTGCTTTTGGTATCCGCATTAGGAAGGCATACAAGGGGACACTAAACCTGTCCCCCTGTCCTTGCCCCCCTCTTGGGGTTTACTATTGACTGCAACTTGGGTAGCATATGAATAGAAAGTAAACAGGGAGAAGAATTATGCTCACCAAGCAGATAAGGAAATATATCGCTGCCCACCAACTGATTCAACCGGGCGACCGGATTATTATGGGGGTGTCGGGCGGACCGGACTCCATTGCCTTGCTGCACATAATGCGCGACCTGGCGCCGTCCCTGGACGCCCAGATAATCGCTGCCCATTTAAACCATGGGCTGCGGACTGAAGCCGACGCTGAGGAAGCCTTTGTTAAGGATATATGCCAGAATATTGGGGTTGACTGCTATACACGCACGGTGCCGGTGACGGAACTGGCCCGACAGCAGAAAGCCAGCCTGGAAGATGCGGGCCGCAATGCGCGCTATGCTTTTTTCAATGAACTCTTGTCGGCACTCGGAGCCCAGCGCATAGCCACTGCCCATCATCAAGATGATATGGCAGAAACCGTGCTGCTGCACCTTCTGCGTGGCTCCGGCATCAAAGGCCTGCGGGGCATATTGCCCTGCCACGGAGTTCTGATTCGGCCGCTCCTGAACGTT
>JBAYYO010000151.1:0-5488 GCA_041672985.1 Syntrophomonas sp.
TTGTGATCTCGCTGTAATCAGCCGAAAGTATGTGGAAGGGGTGATAGATGGTTTTTTCATGGGAACAGGAACAGCTATTATTAATAATAGCTGTTCCTGTAATTTTTGAATAAAGACTTTGAAAAAAGAGACGCCCATCAACAATGAAAATATGATACATCCCACAAAGAAGGTTCACTCGAAAATTTAAAATTATTAACTTATGAAAGAAGGGTGTAAGTGTAATGTTTAAAAATATAAAATTGTTTTCGTGTACTGCTTTAATTATATTCATGATTGTAACACCATGTATGGCATCTACTAATTATCTGTACAATTCAGAAACAGGTGAAACTAGTATTATTGATCAATATCAAAAACCAGCCGAGGTTATAAAAGGACAAAAATTCTCTTTAGAAGAAAGCTTAAATAAGTCCAGCGGAGCAAGTGTAACTCGTTGGACTTATGAAGAATTAGTAGAATACCAGCAAAGTTCTGCTTATGTGAATTACAAAGCGGAATCAGTAGGTACTCATATCATCAATAACAACACAGGTAATACCGTTCAGGGAAGTTTTGTAGCACAATACAGTGGCGCGTTTACTCAGAGCGCTACTGTTTCAGGAACTACATCGGCCGAGCTTGATTTAATGAAAGTTAAAGCTGGAGCATCAATCTCTGGCGGATGCACAAATTCGCGTACTTACACAGTTGGCACATCCTACGGTACGAGCGTTACTATTAACCCTTATCAAACAATTTCGATAGCCGGTTATATTCCAGGAGTATCAACTCAAGGCCGAGTAAAATATGCTGTAATAAATGGGGGGAATGGTGACATTCAAGGTTATAACTATTACCCAAGAGGGTCAATGGTTCCAAGCAGAACATATTTTTATACTCAAGTATCAAATTTATAATTGATGAAGAGGAAGGCTTTGGAAATTGACTAGCCAGAGCTTTCCTTTAGTCTCTTTTTATAAAGAGAGACTTGCATAACTCAAAAAATCATTATGATGAGGAAATATCCTAATCCAAACAAGATATGGCTAGACTAAAATGGAACCGTAGCATTAGTTCCTATTAAGAAGAGACACTACCCCCTTGTACCTAATTTTGAATGGTTTGCTCTCGGTTAGGCGGCTACTTGATCTTTCTTAACTGAATTCATTGCCATCACTGTTGATATCAGCGATATAACACAGAGGTACGCATGGGTTATGACTTTCTTGATCCCTCGAAGTTTCAAATGTTAAAGGCCAAGGTGTTCGTTTAATCGGCCAAAGCATTGTTCTCCCCCGCTGCGCTGATTATATCGTTTGTTCCAGATTTCAGTCTCTCTGTGAGGGGTACAGAATAAGCGAGGATCATCTTTTACTCTGGTTTTAACCACACTAGCCCATAGTTGGATTCAGAACACCAAGCTAAGCCATAAGGGCAATTACATTTGTCAAGCATATGGGAACATCCGAATTTGTTGACCCCTTTATGATGGCCCAAGTAAACCATCCTGAACCCGGCCGAACAGATCGGGGTACCATCAAAATCTAAACGAGCTTTCGGTTGATTAGCTCCTCTGCGGTTCATAAGGTACGATCGCTAGGGCATGGTGGTCTTTGCGGATTGTTTCATATATATCGGTACTATCATAATCCGAATCCATGAGGTAGTATTGGGGATAAGTTTTTACGGTTTTCTTAGCCTGCTCAACAGGAGCGATGGCTTTATCACTATCGTGGACACTAGCGGGGGTTACTTCTGTTGAATCGATAGCTACAACTCTAGTATCAATAATACACAATTCCTCGGCTTTGCTAATCAGTGCCCGATGTAAGTCCTACAGAGCATTGGTTTCGGCCAACATTTTATAAAACGGCTGAAGATGGATTCACATAGGAACGGAACCGAAAACCTTAAATCCGCTTTCAGTCGTCTAACTAGGGCTGCGGTATTGGGAATATGTTCTGTCTTAGATGCGATGACTGCCCTTAGTTTACTGGCATATCATATCCATCAGGGCCGCCCTGGGAGTTAACCGGCAGTTTTTTGAAAATCGGGTCTAAATCGAGAGTGGCAAAAATCTGTTCAAGTCTGGTTGCTGGTTGCATTTTTAATGCGTCTTCAAAGGAAAATAGGCATTGTTGTCGAATATACAAGGTAGCTTCATCCTCCTTTTGTTGAATTGTGGGATTTGTCACCTTATAAATTCGACAAAAATAGGGGTAAAGCATTTATTTTGTCTCCCCAAAACGCCATTATTAAAGGATTTTTCAGAATGAAATTCTCTCAGTAGAAATGGACTCAAATCCTCTACTCATGTGGTGATTCCTAATGTTTGTTAAATTATGAAAGGAAGAGTTAATGATTTATAAAAAAGGGGCTATGCTTATTCTGCTCGCTGTTTTAATTGTTGGGGGGTACATTTTTTACGAATCTTCCAAACAAATAAATCAGGAAACAAATAAAATAATACCTGCCAAAACACAAACAATAAGCGGTGAAAAATATTTAAATAAATTCAAAGATACAGAGAAAAATGCTGTCATATACCACACGTTGTATGAAAACATATTTGCAGACGGCGCGAAGGAATTGATTGTGTTTTTCTATCAAGACGGTGATAGCAACAAAGCTAGCGTATCCGTTGTTAGTGATGACTATATATGCACATATCTTTTATCAAAAGAAACTAACCTATCTTATGTGGATAAGGATGATCTTACCGTAGTCAGTTTTGACAAGGTTCCTACAATTCGTATTCCTTTATGGGATAATGATTCAAATAGAACTGTAAATTATATGGTACAAATATCAAAAACGAATGACGGAACAATGACAAATATATTTACTGAACAGTGACAACGGTTTACGATTAGCAAGTAAGCTTGCAGAGTAAAAGTCGATCCTTTGATTCTTGGGCTCAGCGGGTCTGTAAATAGATTTGTGCTTTCCCCTTTTCCCATCAGTATTACCTCAAGTGTAGACTTCTGCGCACCCCCTGATGAAATTGCACACCCCCACACTAAAATCGTTGAAAGATAGACGAGGGGTGTGCATTTGTATCATTTTATAGTAGGGTAGCCAGATTATCTACCATCTATTGATAAAATAAATTTTATCGGTGGGTGGTTTTATTTTTGCTTGAAATTAGGGGTTTACGGGGGTTTGGGGGTTTATGATCACTTGCAGCAAATTTATATTATCACCATATCTTAAGAAATAATTTACTCAAACTTAAACCAAAACACTACGCCATCATCCGTATTTTCAGCACCATAGGGAAATTTATGCGATTCCAGAATTCCCCGGGCAATAGAAAGGCCAAGACCTGTACCTTTTGTATCGCCGCGTGACATATCAGCTTTTTTATAAGGCTGCCAGATTTCTTGCAGCTTTTCTTGTGGAATATGGCTGCCGCTATTATATAGTGCCAGTTTATTCTCGGTTATTTTTATCCTGATGATTCCGCCATCGGGGGTGTGTTCCAGTGCATTGACAAAAAAGTTATCCATCACTCTTTCCATTAAAGTGGGATCGGCCTTGATGCCTGCCTCCCCTTCCAGCTGGGGCATGATGGATTTTTCCTCGCAAACCGGCTGATAACGACTGATCATCTTCTTACCTATCTCGTTAAGGGATACTTCCGCTAGTTTGATCTGCCATGAATCAGATTCTAATTTTGATAGGTTCAGCATGGTCTGGATTATTTTATCCATACGGTCTATATTGGTCAGAATATGCTCTGCATAGTGCTCCCTTTTCTCGGTATGAACATTCTCCAGAAGATTTTGGGCGTAGCCGGAAATAATACTCAAAGGAGTTTTTAAATCATGGGCCAGAGCATTGGTCATTTCCTGGCGCTGACTCTCCAGAGCCTCGCTCTTTTGATAGGTTTTATAAGTTTGTCTGGCCAGGATCCAGGCGACCATAATAAATGCCAGCAGGCAGCTGCCCCACACAAAAGCTAAAGTAGAAGCACATCTATCCCATAAATCAACTTCCCGGGCCATAGCTGTCCAAAACTCACTGTAAGGTTCTTGGCTGTCGATCATATCCACTGCATTTTTATAAGGTATTGCCAAATAATATTGATAATTAAAAAAATTCCTTCTCCCCTCAGATCTATTCTCAGACAGAGATATAATATCTTGGACTGCTGCTTTTAGCTTTTCTTTATCTATGACCATTTCCCGAAGCTTAGCTAAACTTAGCCGGTCATAATCAGGATTATTTCTCCCCTGTATACCACCATGTTCAAAATAAGGCAAATCCCTGTTATCCTGGTAACCGGAAGCATAGATAACATTATTATCATCATGGGTGCCGCCAGCAGAGATCACATTACCTTCTTCGTCAAAACTGCTGGCATGCATAGGCACCACTCTGATTTCATCCGGTATAACCATTTCATTATCCAGCCAAAAGCCTTCCAGGGAAACGGAATAGCCTGACAGGTCTCCGGCCTCTTTTGCCCGGGGCTCGGCACTTAAATAATGCTCCAACTCGGTTATTTCCTGGTCATCAAACCATTCCCGGAGATTTAAGTAGGCATATCCGGTATAATGCTTAGTTCCTTCCACACGCTCTGCATAACTACACACCAAATAATCGTTAGTATTAAAAATCAGTTCATAATCGCCGGTAAAAACAGCCATCTCCGTCCCTGAATGGGTTAAAAAAGAGAGTTGACGAATCAATTCCTTTTTAAACTTTACTATATCCTCGATCTGATTCTGGCTATTCACCTGTTCTTGCAGTATTTCGGTAACATTATTATTAACATGTCTGGCAAAGATACCCAATTCCATGGTAACTATCTTTTTTTCCCGGTCTATCAAGAAAAAAGTAAAACCTGCCATCAACACCAGATAGGTAACTAAAAAGGCTCCCAGGATGCGAATATAGATGGTCTGTTTGGTTTGATTCTGCTTCAATTCCGTCCCTCCAATTTATAACCTATTTTGATCACCGTTTTTATTTGCCGGGCAGCAGCTCCCAGAGATTGGCGCAATTTTTTGATATGATTGTCCACCACCCTGTCATTCCCGGCAAAATCATAGCCCCAAACCCGGATTAGAAGGCTTTCGCGGCTTACTACCCGGCCTTGGTTCTCCATTAAGATTTTCAAAAGGGTAAATTCCATAGGGGCCAGGCTTACTTCTTCATCATTTACATACGCTGTATAACGGAAGGGATCCAGCTTTATGCTGCCGGCGGTCAGGACTTCATTCCTGACCATGCCCTTGGTGCGTTTTATTAAAGCTGTAACCTTGGCATAAAGCTCGGCCAGGGAAAAAGGTTTGGTTATATAATCGTCACCCCCCAGTTGATACCCGTGTAATCGGTCATTCTCCTTATGCCGGGCGGTTATAAAAATAATCGGAACCTCGCTCTTTTTTCTCAGTTCCCGGCAAATAGCAAATCCGTCAACCTCCGGCAGCATAACATCCAGAAGCACCAAATCATAATCATTCTCCAGACATTTTTGCTGACCTTCACCACCGGTGGC
>JBAYYO010000152.1:0-5392 GCA_041672985.1 Syntrophomonas sp.
AGGACCTGGTAGCGATCGAGATGTCCAAGATAACCGGAGGGCTGAACATCCCAGGGCTATAAACCTGCGTTGTCAGCGTTCAGTATTATCATAGGAGGCAAAAACATGAGACTGGCCAGGCCGCTGGAAAACTTGATAGACCAACTGCAGAAGCTGCCGACGATTGGACCCAAGACAGCCCAGAGACTGGCTCTCTACATATTAAAGGCACCACCCGAGGAGGCCCGGCAGCTGGCCCGGGCTATTGTGGATGCCCAGGAAAAAATATTTCCCTGTTCAGTCTGCGGATATCTTACCGATGTCGATCCTTGCTTGATATGCGTGGACCCCGGGCGAGCCAGAAGTAGTTTGTGCATAGTGGAAGAAGCCAGCGATATTATTGCTATCGAAAGAACCGGTTATAACGGTAAATATTTCGTCTTAAACCGCAGTTTTAAACTGATGGATGACAACGACCTGGGCGAAATGAACCTGGAGCCGCTGCTTAACATTCTGCAGGCTGGAGAAGTCAAGGAAGTCATACTGGCGCTCAACCCGAATATCGACGGGGAAGTAACGTCCCGTTTTCTAGCTTCGGTTGTCAGCCAGCAGCAGGTTAAGGTCACCCGCCTGGCGCATGGGTTGCCAGTGGGGGGAGATATAGAATTTGCAGATGAAATAACCCTGCGTCGGGCCATGGAAGGACGTAAGGAATTATAAGATAACCGACTGAAGTTTAGCCATAAGGGCCAGGCATATAACTGTCCCTGCCAGCATAAGATGCAGTGGGACATAGTTTACTGCGGACTTAACCTGGAGGGTCGTTGTATGAAAGCCTGGTCAAAAGTGTGGGATGGTATTCGTAAACCATGGATAATAAAAGCGGAAGAAGAGCCCGACCTGGAAATAGATGACATAAAGGTAATAAAGATGGCTGGAGACGAAGTAGCGGCAGCCCGAAACATCTATGCAGAGGTGGAAGACCCCGACATGGTAGATTGGGCAGTATACAGCCTTACCGCCGCCGAGAAAAGGTATGATTACCTGCTAAAAAAATACCGGCAGAAAAAATAACCGCAGTGTCCCCGCAAATACATATAGATGGGCTGAACAGACTAATCTAGACGGGGAGGTGTAGGCACCAATGGATACTATAAACCTGGTTATGGCTGGGTTGTTCTTATTGGTAGTCATTTATATAGGGGCGCAGGTGATAATGAAACCGGTCAAGTTGCTCTGGAAATTACTAATCAACTCAGTTATCGGATTAGTATTGCTCCTATTAGTCAACTATGGTGCCGCTCGTTTTGGTTTCATATTACCCATAAACATCATTACCATACTGGTGGCGGGTTTTCTTGGGATCCCCGGGATACTTTTACTAATCTGTTTTCAAATGCTATTGCAGTAAACATATAGCACAAATAGCCAACCCAAAAAAAGGTGGAGAAATCCCCCTTTTTTCTTGCGCTTTTTTAATCATCCGCCTGCTTCTCCCCGCGGAGCCAGGCATATAACTGAGCAAGAGTACCATTAAACTACCGGAATATGCCGAGCCTATTTGGCAGAAACTAAAGGGCAAGGAATGATTAAATGTGAGTATATATGATGGGCAATATGAGTAATATATCTCGTTTTTAATATTAATATTGACGCACAATTAATAATTAAATTATACTTGTAAATATCCCCTTGCAAAAGATACTTGAATTATACCAGTGGGAGGTGTTTAGTTTCGCGCCTATTGCAGCAGATAGAATCGTAGAAGCATATATCGGAGAATACGCTAGTGGCAAAAGCGAAATGGCGATTAATAGGGCTCTAGAACTGAAGAAGCAGGGCCGACAGGTAACCCTGGTGGATCTGGATACAGTAGAGCCTTTTTATACGTTAAGAGTTTTGAGCAAAGACTTGTTAGAAATGGGTATAAAGGTTATTAGTTTTACCAGGGAAGATGCTTTTGGTCTGGGAGAGACCGGAGCCATGTTAAATCCACAAGCCCGCTGGGCACTTATGAACGAAGGTGATGTAATACTGGATATTGGCTATGGAATACAGGGGGCCAAAACCCTGAATTTGGTGGAGGGGGCTTATGAATCAACCGATCTCAAGATAATAGCGGTCATTAATGGAACCCGGCCCATGACCGACACACGAGAAAAAATCAAGGAATACATGGGTGAGCTGGGAAGAGTGGATGCCATCGTGCTAAATACGCATCTGGGAGATAAAAGCACGGCGGATATCATAAATAAGGGCAACAAATCAATCCAGGAAGCAGCTCGAGACATGGGAATACCTATAGCTTATGCAGCTATAAATGAGGAAATGTGCAAATTGATGCCAGTTGATGAATATACCCTGCCTATAAAATATATCAAAAGATATATGCCCGGGGCTATCTGGTAACACTCAAGTAATTTTAAAAATAGAATTATAATACCATTTGGGAGGTGCGTTAAATTAATGCCAAAAATTATTGGTGAACCTAAAAAGTCCTTTGTAACCGGCAATGAATGCGCGGCTTGGGCCTGTCTGGCTGCGGGAGCCGATATGATGTTTGGTTACCCCATCACGCCCCAAAACGAAATCATGCACTATTGGACCCGTATGGCCCCCAGATACGGCCGAGGATTTCTGCAAACAGAAGATGAGCTCTCAGCTGGCTTTACCGTGTGCGGCTCAGTGCAGAGCGGGAAAAAGGCCTTCACGGCCACGGCCGGACCAGGCAACGTACTTATGCAAGAACCATTTGGAATGGCGGAAGCGATGCGGCTGCCCCTGCTGGCCATTATTCAGCAACGCGGGGGACCTTCCTCGGGTACAGTGGTTTACTCCCAGCAGGAAGTCACCCTTACCACCTTTGGAGGTAATGGGGAAGGCATGAGAATAGTATACTCCACCGCCACCCATCAGGAGATTTACGACTATATAATCAAAGGCTTCAATACGGCCTGGAAATACAGGTTCCCAGTATTTATCCTGGGGGATGGCTATCAGGCTAAAATGCGCGAACCTCTGGAGATGTATGACCCCGAAGACAAGGGGATTGAGATGGTTAAAACCTATCCGCTGATTGGTTTGGAAGGGAAAATCAGTGCAGGCCGTGAACCCCAGCACCTATGCAATATCTACAGTTTGGAAGAAGAGCTGTACGATGTGGTCATGAAGGTTGCTGCCGAATATGAGTCCATCGCAGATCAAATCGTTGAATATGATGAAAAATACTGTGATGATGCTGATATCATTATTGTTTCACATGGAGTTGTGTCCAGGTCCGCTGATGACGCCGTTCAAATCCTGCGGGCCCAGGGTATTAAAGCAGGTTATTTCAGGCCCATCACCTTGAGGCCTTACCCACAAAAACAGCTGCGGGATGCGATCGCAAAAAGCGGTGCCAAAAAGCTCCTTATTGCTGAGTCTGCTTATGGACAACTGGATAAGTTGACCAAACAGGAGATATTCGGCGAGACAGTAAAAATTGAAAACCTTTTCATGCCCGGAGTCGGCATCATAGATTATGACATTATTAGTAAAGTAAAAAGCGTCTTATAGAAAAGGAGGCCAAAAAATGCTTGCACCCGCACCAGTAGTGCCTAAATCATGGTATCTTCCCTCTAAACCACACAAATTTTGTCCGGGATGCGGACATGGAATTGTGTTGAAAGCCCTGGGAGAAGCGATAGATGAACTGGGAATTCAGGATCAGGCCATATTTGGCTGTGATATCGGTTGCTCATTACTTTCCTGGGACTTTTTTGCCTGTGACAGCACCCAGACCCACCACGGCAGAACTACCCCGGTTATGGTGGGTATCAAAAGGTCGCGCCCGGAACTAACCTGCATCGGTTATATGGGTGACGGAGGAGGCTACTCCATTGGCTCACAGCATCTCTTAAACTCAGCAGTGCGCAATGAGAAAATAACCCTGATTCTAGTCAATAATACCAACTATGGAATGACCGGCGGACAAATGGCTCCCACAACCCTGCCCGGCCAAAAGACCGAGACTTCTCCTTATGGAAGAGATCCGGAAACAACCGGTTACCCTACCATGGGGCCGGAGTTTTTGGCCGCGCTGACTCCCGACAGCGCCTATATAGCCCGTGGAACGGTATCCAAATACAAACAACTGAAAAAATATATAAAATCAGCCCTCAGAAACCAGATAGAAGGTAACGGTTTTTCATTCGTGGAGGTTTTATCCACCTGCCCCACCAATTGGCGTACCAATGCCCAGCAGACCTGGAACTTCCTGGAGGATGAGATGGAAAAACAATTCCCGGTCGGGGAATTGAAAAATCCCCTGGGAAAGGGGGTTAGATAATGGCATTAATAAGAATTGCGCTGGCCGGTGAAGGTGGCCAGGGCGTACAATCCATAGCGGAAATCATGGCAGAAGCTGCCTACGAAAACAATCAACAGGCCTTATATATACCTAACTTTGGTTTAGAGCAGCGGGGTGGAGTATCGATCGCCTTCATTCAATTCAGTGAGGCCAGAATTGGTGCCCCCAAATTTCAAAAAGCTGATGTAGTGGTGGCCCTGAGCGCACGCGCGGTGGCCAGAACCATTGGATACTCTGGTCCGGAAACACTATACGTTTATGATTCCAGTTTTAAACTGGGTCCGGATGATCTTCCCAAAGTGGCTAGAAAGATTATAAGTATACCGGCGATAGAAACGGCTAATACGAAATTACATCCAAGAGTGTTCAATATCATTATCATGGGTTGCATTATTGGTTTAAGCGGCGTAGTCAGTTTCGAAGCCGCCCGGACAGCCCTGGAAAACAAGCTAGCCCATAAATTCGAAAAGAACCCCAGCTTAAGAGAATTGAACTTCAAAGCTCTGGAAATCGGCCGGGAGATGGCTGAAGAAGCATTACATGAAGGGGTGGTGCAGAGTGTCTGATAACAAAGTCATATCATTCAAGATGGACAAAGCTAACTTTCATATCTTTCCTTACTATTGTAAAGGCTGCGGATTGTGCAAGGAAAAATGCCCCAATCAAGTCCTGATCTGGTCGGATAAACTCGGAGTATACGGGACACCAACTGTGACCCCGAAAGATGAAGACAGCTGCATAGCCTGTAGTATCTGTGAAATGGTATGTCCGGATTGTGCTATTTATATTGAAAAGAAACCGAAGAAAAGGGCAGTATAATATTTATAAAAAAGAACCTGAAATTCCTTGACATAAGAAAGGGACCATGATAAGATAATTCTTGCGCGCAACACAGTAGTGAAGCGGCGCGACAGTAAGAAAAGATACAAGCTAAGCCGCAGGCGAAAGCAAGTATCCAGGCTTACAAATCCCGGGCAACCGGGGAAAGTTCTTGATAAAACAGAACAAAGAGAAATGAGAAGTGCGAAAAAAGTTGGCATTATGGAAAAGGGACACACCCGTGTC
>JBAYYO010000153.1:0-5387 GCA_041672985.1 Syntrophomonas sp.
TCTCCGGCACTTCTTATTACTTCACTATCAAGGCTGACCTCAATATTGGTACCCGGTACAACCGTATCCATGTGGGCCGCAAATAGAAGTGTGGGTCTGGCAACGTTACCCGGTATTTTAACCAAAAGATTGCCAGAACCACCTTTCAATATTTTTCCCGCATCATCTTCCTGCGCCGCTAAGCCCAACCGAGCAAATTCCGACTGAAGCAAATCGCGAAAAGCCTTCTCCTGTCCCGAAAGTGAATCTACTTTAACCATCTTTATAAAATTGGTTATCAATCTTTCCTTATTTACCACAGTTACCACTCCTTTGTTTGTGTATGCAGACCCTGCCTCCTAAAACTTCTTAACTACCCCGGCCCGTTCCATCTATGCACCATTTAAAAAGCATTATCGCAATGGCGTCACTCAGGGAGAGATTTTCCGTGTCCATAGGTAGTATAAAGCATCAATATTATCATATCACATTGGGCAAGAAGCATCGGTTACGGCCAATAATGACCGCTCCTCAGGATTAAAGGCAGGATGAAAATGGTCAGGTCAAAATGGGGTCAGGCTTGACTTATTGAGACTTATTGGCATTATAATTATCAAGCTATTCTCAATAAGTCAAGCCTGACCCCATTTCCCATTTCCTCAAACCAGAGGTATAGCTTTCTATTAGGGCGGGTGCCTTTTTATTAACCGGATATAGTCAAGTCAATTAAAGCTCCGTGGTCAAATGTAAATTCCCAAAAGGTCCCCCCATCGCTCTGGGGAATAAATGTACCCCAATAAATCAGTTTTCCAGACCACTCCGCAGAATAATTCAGACTTCTTTCAGGACTTTGAGGGACTCCATATACCTGCAGAACATCCCGTATTGAACTACCCACCTGCATACCGCTCGGGGTAACCCCATCCGGCTTAAGTTTTAACACCGCGGGTCCGCCCGGATCAGATATTTTATCAAAATTACGTATTTTGATCCCCAGTAACTCTGCATCACTTATCAGACTATAAGGGGTGATAAAAATACACTCGGAATTATTCCAAAGATCACTATACTCAACATGATAGCCGAGACCCCCCGATATGAATTGCAGGGGAATCATCGTTCTCTCTTCCTTTATCCGAGGTGCTGCATCTATCTCAAAAGACGCCGAGTTGATTAGCGCGATACGACTGCCAATCTCCATGTCTACCAACTTTCCATTTCCCTGCAAGGATATACCATAAGATTTAGGATCCCAGGCGATTTGAAAACCGAGCTCTTCGGCAATGTCCCGCAGAGGAACCAGGATTGTTCCATCTTCTATAAAGGGGGCCACACTTATATCCAGGTAATGTGGATATTTATCCTCAGGCCCTTCTATCACCACACTCCCTGCGGCCATAGCTGCGTTAACCACCCCTGCCAGCATGAACAGACACACCAGGCTAATTCTGACCAACATTCTCATTCGGTGCCCCTCCCATTCCCCTTTTAGTACCTAGCCTAAACCCAGTGTCAATCTTGATTCCAAACATAAAAATTGGGCTTAAGGATATGCCCATAAGCCATTATTTTATGCGTTTAGGCACAACCGCCTTAAACAAATCTATGACCTGGAATGCACCGATATGCCTCGAGAATGGATATTTAATGCAGGAGATAAGTTGCGTTTGGGCACCAAGCAGCGAGTGCAATGAAGGTGGATAATGTTAGTGTTTGGATTTCAGAAAAAATATATCAGAAAAAGCCCCCCCTGGGCCTGGGGTATAATATTATATTCTGGTTCTTCCCCCCTACTGATTAAAATAGTTCATCCCGAGTTTGGATCCCCTTCCTTTGATTTTGAAGAACAACAAAACCGCCGGGGCGTTCGTATTTGACCGCCTGGATCTCTGCCATTACAGACAGAGCAATTTCGGCGGCTTTATTACCCCCAATATCAAGACCAATAGGTACATGCACCCGGCCTATCAGTCCCTCGGGAATCCCCATGGCATCCAATTCGCTGAAGTAAGCAGTCACTTTATATTTGTTCCCCAGCGCCCCTATGTACCGGGCGGGCGATTTCACTATCGCCTGCAGCGCCGGTAAGTCAAATT
This sequence comes from Syntrophomonas sp., assembly GCA_041672985.1. Taxonomy (GTDB): domain Bacteria; phylum Bacillota; class Syntrophomonadia; order Syntrophomonadales; family Syntrophomonadaceae; genus PHAA01. The sequence continues at coordinate 2,076 of JBAYYO010000153.1, forward strand.
CATGATTATAACTTGCCAGGACAATGCTGGTGGTTGCGCTGATATCACAAGCCTTCAATATATCCACAATATCTCCCAGCAACAGTTCACCGGCTTCCGGAAATCTATCCAGCGTAAGCGTTTCGGCTCTGTTATCAATGACTGTTATGCGGTAGTCGCCCAGCAGTGCGGCAAACCGGTAAACGTTCCAGGCAACGTTGCCGGAGCCTACTATAATCAACCTCTCAGTATCATTTCCCAAATCCGCTTCCAATTTCTTCACCTTCCTGTGTTTATAAAATTTCTTGTGAGAGTTGAGAAGAATATGGCCGTGTTTCAGTTTCTTACTTATTCTATAATACCATATTGAAGCGACCCCATTGGCAACCAACGGGAGTATAGCAGCTTGTTTATCATCTAACCCTTCCCACCGCAGCCCATTTATCTCCATTTAAATGGATTGTATTCAACCCCATGGTCAAAAGTATCGATACCTTCACTTCGCTTGAGGCGGTTGACAATAGAGTAGGTGAACGGGGTTGCCAGTATTTCATAGGCCACTTTCCAGCCATACTGGGCCAGAATCATACCAATAAATATATCCGGAGAATAGAGACCGCTAAAGGCAATCGACATAAAAACCAGTGTATCAACCCCCTGCCCCACCAGGGTAGAGCCAATAGTTCGGGCCCACAACCATTTCCCTGCTGTCAGGACTTTCATGCGTGAGAGTATGATGGAATTCGAAAATTCGCCGACAAAATAGGCAACCAGAGAAGCCAGCACTATACGGGGGGCAAATCCCAGCACTGTACGGTAGGCGCTTTCATGTTCCCAAAAGGACGGACTTGGTAATGAAACCACCAGTATAAAAATCAGCGCCATGAGCAAATTGGCGGCAAATCCTAACCAGATGGTGAGGCGCGCCCGCCGAAAGCCATATACCTCGGTGAGAACATCCCCAAAAATATAGGTTACAGGAAACAGAAACAGGTCAGCTGTTAGGGTCATACCGCCCAGTTCGACTAGGCGCCCCGCAACTATGTTGGTAATCAAAAGACAGGTAACAAAAAGACAGGTGATGATGAGAAAAGGTACAGATAGACCGAACTCAGACTTTGACTTCATTATAAACATTCCTCCTTGTTTTGTTCAGGCGGGTGGAACCGCGACCGCCATTATATTTTTTTCCTTGTGATTATATCATATACATCGAATTAAAACGAATTTCTTTAAAAATTTTCTCTCCTATGACTCTTAACACCATTACTTGATAAACCAGAGTGCCATGAGGTATTAATGCATCCCCTTACTTGGGATAATATTTCTCGCGGTTATACATCCTTAACATAGGATACTTTGCCGTTATCTATTCTCGCCATAAGTACAGCCTCAATGGTCTGGTATACTACCTTCCCATTTTTATTTATTATCATCATTTTGGAAGACGTTGTACTTGACTTGTCAAATATAGCCACCAGGTAGCCATCCTGAACCTCCAGGCTCTTTACGATACCGCCCGGGTTTATGGATTCGCTTTCCCCCAGCATGTAGAGCTGATTATTTGCCATGGACACATAATAAACCTGACCATTTAGGACCGCATAATCGCTTACTCTGACATCTGTCAGCTGCGCGGCGGTTTCACCGTCAACACAACCTTATTTTAATCATTTATAATTGCCCAGATTTTCTTTAAATATTGTAACCAGCTCATCTGTTTCATCAATAAAGTATGGCCGTGCAATGTTACCCTGGGAATCCAAATCACGACCGTCCCACCAGATGGCTACTTTGATATTCGGGTAGTTGTCAATGCAACTAAACATATTTGCCACCCACTGTTCTTTGCTTAAACTCACGCTGCTGGAGGCGAACTCGGTAATCATCAGAGGCTTGTCATACAAGGCCACTGCTCTTTGATATAACGGATCATAGATTTCTTGAAAGCTGCGCCAGGTTTCCCCGTTATAATAGGTGCCGGTATTATACCCGGTTAAGCCCACCACATCCACATATTTGTCACCGGGATAATACATAAGCTCATTATTCCACTTGAAATCAGGGAAAGACTTCTCATTGGGATTCCAGACCCAAATCACGTTGTCAGCTCCGGCTGCTTCGAAAATGCTATAAACGTATTGATAAAGTTCTTTGAAAATATCAGTATCCCGGGAGGTATGATAAGCTGAATATGCGCACCAATCTCCATTCATCTCGTTAAATGGTCGAAATAAGACTGGATGTCCAAATTCAACCACATCTTGAGCATAAGCCCGCAAAAACTCATCATGTTTGCCATCCAAAATCTCATAGACCATATTGTTTTTTCCCTCACCTGCATCACTAGTCTGCAGCGTCAGTTCTACAATTTTGCCGTGGGCGTAAGCATTGCGCAAAGCCTGGCCCACATAATATGGGTCGTATTTTTCACGCACTTGTGAGTACAGTAATATAATGGGAAACTCATAGTCGAGCTTCTGTTCCAATTCCTGTAAATTTTCCATATGCAACGGGGCTGAAGGCTCAAATACTCCCCATTTCAGGCGGCTGTCTGCAGAAAAATACTTTTCGAAGGCTGCTGTTGTTTCCGAATTCCATTTCTTTGGTTGGACATGTTTGAATTGCGCACTACCGGCTTGTTTCATGGATGCAAAGGTGTGAAAGTTTTCGATAATATCCATGTATCCGCCACATTCATCCAGCGGTACGTCAGACTTAAAGAAAAAGGTATATACTGCATTTTCCTCCATTATGTCCACACAAGCGTAATAATTTTTGTCGTTTTTTACATTCTCCAGTTTCTCTCTGGACCACTGGACAACATTAAGACTCATACCGTTCCTGTTCAGCTGCTGCCTGGACACGTGCCGGTGGTCACTCCGGTTGGCTAAGAAGCGGTTGGAGTAGTTTACATATGTATAGCCTGATAATCCATTATCAAATATCTCTTTGTATATCTCAATTTTTCTATGCTCATCTTCCAGCACCGACCTTATCCCCGGAAGACTCATGTCAACTACTCTCATTTCCTTGGGTATGGAGATGCTGTATCCATCTACTTGATTTACAAACCTGTTGACACTATCATTGAGTTCCGCCACGAAATATATTCCGGAATTAGCTGCCGCTACATTAAAACCCATGTAATCAGGAAAGTTCAGGTGTGTCGTTGGTGCTGAACCTGGCCCATTGTCAGTTCTTAATATGCTTATTGGGTCTACCCCTGTAAGTATCAACCCACATACCATTATTATTATAATGGCCCGTTCAATATTTTTTGACATACAGAAACTACCTTTCTTATCTGCCCGCAGATGTATTTTTTCCCTC